>JBBRDD010000274.1:0-5740 GCA_038204235.1 Desulfobulbales bacterium | reverse complement strand
ACTCGGCAACGAACTCGACCTGGTGCAGGCTGAGACCCAGTTGTCACTGATCAGAGCACAGGTGCCTTCTCTGGAAACGTCGGTCCGGCAGTTCATGCATCAGTTGGCTCTGCTTCTTGGACAAACGCCGGAGAATTTGGTCACTGAGCTGACCCCGTCGGCGGATATTCCTCCCATCCCCCCGCTGCTCCAGATTGATCTTCCGTCCGAGCTGCTCAGGCTGCGCCCTGATATCCGGTCTGCCGAACGCCGGATAGCAGCGGCCACTGCTGGAATTGGCGTCTCCGCCGCCGAACTATTCCCCAAATTTTCGCTCACCGGTATGCTGGGTTTAGAGAGCCGCAATCTGTCTGAGCTGGTTGCCTTGGGGAGTCGCTACTGGTCCCTTGGTCCGGTCCTCAATCTGAATTTTTTTGACCAGGGGAGAGCCCGCGCCGGCATTGAGATCAGCGAGGCCCGTCGTGATGCCGCTTTGGCCGTCTATGAGCAGACAGTGCTCACAGCTCTTAGCGAAGTTGAAGATGGTCTCGTCGCTTTTGCCAAGGAGCGGAATACCTCAAAAATTCTCCGTGCAGCCGTCGCTTCCGGGCAAAGGGCGGTACGGATCTCCAATGGCCTCTATGAAACTGGACTTGCCGACTTTCTTAATGTCCTGACGAGCGAACGAGCCCTCTATCAGTCTGAAGACCAGTTGGTGCAAAGCAATCAGCGTCTGGCTCTTGCCATGGTGTCCACGTTCAAAGCCATGGGTGGTGGCTGGCAGGACGACCGTCTTGACAAAACAGTTTCTGGAACCGATATGGGTTCTGCCTCGATAGTACCACAATCTCTCCCTGTCCGGTAGTCGATATGAACCACTTGATACGTCCCTCCATTGCCAAATCCGGAACTGCCGGTGGCCGATGCATTATCCTGACCGCACTGGTTGTTATTTGTCTGCTTCTTCTGGCTGGATGCCTGGAAAACAAAGAGAAGAAAGGAGAAAAGGCAAACCGCCCCAAAAGAGCCATGCCGGTGACTATCGGCCTCAGTGCAGTGAAGAATGTCCCTGTGGCGCTCGGTGCCATAGGCACTGTCGAACCTTTTGCAACGGTGGCGATCAAATCGCAGATTACCGGTATGTTGAAAAGAGTCCATTTTAATGAGGGTGATGACGTCAAAAAAGGCGACCTCCTTTTCACCCTGGACGAGCGACCTTTTACTGCCCAGCTTAATCAGGCCCGGAGTACGCTCGCGAAAGACCGGGCGGAACTCGAAAATGCCCGAAAGGAGCAGAAACGCTATACCCTGGCCGCCGGCAAGGGATATGTTTCAAGCGAGCAAGAGGATACGGCGGCAACCAGAGTCGCAACCCTGAGCGCGACGGTGCAGGCGGATGAAGCTGCGGTCGAAAATAGTCGTCTGCAGCTTGAATTCTGTTCCATTGTCGCACCCATTGACGGCCGAACCGGAGAACTTCTGGTCAGTGCCGGCAATCTGATCAAGGCCAACGCCGATACCGCCATGGTGACCCTCAATCAGATTATCCCCATCAAGGTTTCTTTTACTGTTCCCGGCAAAAATATTTCGGAGATAAAAAAATATCAGGCGGCAGGAAGTCTGCAGGTACAACTTCCCGGTATAAAAGGTGTTCCTCTGACAGGCACCTTTTCCTTTCTCGATAACCGGATCGATACCAGCACCGGGACGTTGCTGTTGAAAGCGACTTTTGCCAATATCGGACAGGATCTCTGGCCCGGCCAGTTTGTCGATGTCCTGATGGTTCTCACCACTCGTCCCGGTGCCGTAGTGGTCCCCAGTCAGGCCATCCAGGTCCGGCAGGATGGTGCCCATATCTATGTTGTGCACGACGACATGACGGTGGAAGACCGACTGATTACCACGGCTATGATCGTGGATAAAGAAACGGTTGTCGAAAAAGGTTTGGCAGGCGGCGAAAAGGTTGTTACCAACGGCCAACTTCAGCTCAGCGACGGAACAAAAGTGCAGGACCGGAAGAGTCAGGTGTCAGACAAGCCCAAGGAGCCTCAACCCGGCAAAAGTGAGAGACAGGGAAAATCATGATTTCCATGTCATCCATCTTCATCCGTCGGCCGGTAATGACCGTGCTGACCATGCTGAGCATCCTGCTCTTTGGCCTCATCGGTTATAAACAGCTGCCGGTCAGTGATTTGCCCGATGTTGACTTTCCGACGATAAATGTCAGTGCTTCTCTGCCGGGAGCCAGTCCTGCAACTATTGCCTCTACGGTTGCCACCGTATTGGAGAAAGAGTTTTCAAGCATCGCCGGAATCGACTCGATGAGTTCGGTGAGTACCACCGGCAACACGAGAATAACCCTCCAGTTTTCGCTGGAGCGCGATATCGATTCCGCCGCCCAGGATGTTCAGGCAGCCTTGGCCAATGCCGCCCGCAGATTGCCCGACGGCATGCCGTCACCGCCATCTTTTCGCAAGGCCAACCCTGCTGCCATTCCGATTCTCTATATTTCTCTCAGCAGCCCGACCCTGCCACTGTCTGTTCTCGACCAATATGGTCAGACCATGAGTCAGCGTCTCTCCACCGTCCTCGGGGTCGCGCAGGTCCAGCTGCGGGGAACCCAGAAATATGCCGTTCGGGTGCAGCTGGACCCAAAGGTGATGAAGTCGCTTGATCTGGATGTGGCTGAAGTGGCTACTGCCATTAATTCCCAGAACTCCAACAGCCCGATGGGCCAGCTCACCGGTTCCCGCAGGACGGTCACGCTGCAGGCCAATGGCCAGCTTACCGAGGCCGCACAATACAAAAATATTATTGTTGCCGTACGCAATGGCCGCCCGGTAAGGCTCTCCGACGTTGCCACGGTTCTCGACAGTGTGGAAGACGATCAGGATGCCGCCTGGTTTTTCACCCGGACCACCAAGGCGCAGTCGATCTTTCTTGCGGTATACAAACAGACGGGGATGAACACCCTGGAGGTGGCCAACGGGGTGAAAAAGATACTGCCCGTTCTGGAGGAGAGCCTGCCGGCTTCGACCAAACTGACAATCCTGCGTGACGGCAGCCTGCCGATTAAAGACTCCGTTGACGATATCCAGTTTACCATGCTCCTTACGCTCGTCCTGGTCGTCATGGTGATTTTTTTGTTCATCCGCAACATCTCGGCCACGGCAATTCCGAGCATGTCCCTGCCGATGTCGATCATCGGTACTTTTGGTATTATGTACCTGCTTGGCTACAGCCTGGATAATATGTCGCTGATGGCCCTGACCCTGTCAGTTGGTTTCGTGGTGGATGATTCCATCGTCATGCTGGAAAATATCGTCCGTCATATGGAAATGGGCAAGAGCCGGATGCAGGCGGCGCTGGACGGGGCACAAGAGGTCGGCTTTACCATCATCTCTATGACCTTATCGCTGGTGGCAATTTTTATACCTCTTTTTTTTCTGGGCGGCATCATGGGCCGCCTCTTTCGTGAGTTCTCGGTAACCATCGGAGTTGCTGTGCTGGTCAGCGGTTTTATCAGTCTCAGTCTCACGCCGATGCTCTCCAGTCGTTTTTTGCGCGAACCCCATCTCCTTCATCATGGCCGAATCTACCGGGCCAGTGAGCGCATGTACCAGAAGCTGGTCGACCTCTACGAGCGCAGCCTGCTCTTTGTTCTGCGTTATCGCCTGGTCACACTGCTCTTCTCTTTTCTGGTGCTGGGCGCGACTGTCTACCTGTTTAATATCGTTCCCAAGGGTTTTATCCCCGCCGAAGACCGGGATATGATTCTGGTTTCCACTGAAACGTCCCAGGACATTTCCTGGCCTGCACTGGTGGAACACGGCATGGCCCTAGCCGAAATAACCCGGCAGGATGCTTACGTCGACCGCTTTATGCTGGATATCTCCGATACGGTATTTATGCTGATTGTATTAAAACCCCGAGCAGAGCGCGCGTTGAATGTGGAAGAGGTGATCGCCGAGCTCCGTCCCAAGCTCAATTCGGTGCCCGGCATCAGGGCCATGCCGATCAACCGCCCGCCGATCAATGTCGGAGGACGCCGCAGTCGCAGCCTGTATCAGATAACCCTGCAGGGACTTGATATTGATCAGCTCTATAGTGCATCAACTGTTCTGGAAAAAGCCATGAAGGCGCAACCCGGTCTGCTTGATGTCTCCAGCGACCTGCAGCTGGAAAACCCCGAACTCAATATCGATATTGACCGGGACCGGGCTTTGCTTCTGGGCATTTCCCCGCGCCAGATTGAAGAAACCCTCTACAGTGCCTTCGGTCACAGGATCGTGTCGACCATTGATGGAGCCAACGACCAGTACAACGTGATCCTCGAATTCCTGCCGCGCTATCGAACGGATGCATCGGTGCTCAGTATGCTCAACATTCGTTCCAGCGAGGGAAAACTGGCTCCGCTCTCCTCTGTTGCTGTTCTCCATGAGGGAGTCGGGCCGCTGTCTATCAACCACACCGGCCAGCTGCCCTCGGTGACCCTGTCTTTTAATACTACCCCGGATGTTGCTCTCGGCGATATCGTCAGGAACCTGGAGAAACTGACCGCGCGCGTTCTGCCCGATGGCGTTCGTGCCTCCTTTCAGGGTAATGCCCAGCAATTCCAGGATTCCCAGGCCAGCATGGGCTGGCTGCTGGGACTGGCGATTATCGTCATCTATATTGTGCTCGGCATCCTCTACGAGAGCTTTATCCACCCGCTGACGATTCTCACCGCCCTGCCGTTCGCCGGTTTCGGCGCGTTGTTGACGTTGTTGCTCTTTAAGACGGATTTATCCATCTACGCCTTTGTCGGCATCATTATGCTGGTTGGTCTGGTCAAGAAAAACGGTATTATGATGGTCGATTTCGCGGTGGTCGCGCAGCAGAATGGCAAAAATCCTGATGACGCGATCCGGGAGGCCTGCGTCATCCGTTTTCGTCCGATCATGATGACCACCATGGCAGCGCTGATGGCCGGCCTGCCGATCGCTCTCGGATTCGGGGCAGGGGGCGAATCGCGCCGCCCTCTCGGACTTGCGGTTGTGGGCGGGCTGTTGTTTTCGCAAACGCTCACTCTGTATGTCACCCCGGTCTTTTATCTGTATATGGAAAAACTGCAGCAGTGGCTGAAGCGTCGGAAGAGAACCACTGCGCAGCCTAAAGAGTGAGCTGCCGAACAGACCGACACCTTAAGCGTCGACGGCTGCTGTTTGAGGTGAGGAGACTATTTTTTAAACGGATTTGTGATCAGCACAGGACAGTGGGCCCTCTTCAGCACCCGTTTCGTGACACTGCCGAGCAGAATTTTTTCCAGCCCCTTGGCACCATGAGAGCTGATGACGATCAAGTCACCATTCTTTTCCCTGGCGTAGTCGACAATTTTTTCAACCGGGTCGCCAATTATTATTTCTCCGGTGCAACCCGGGAATTTCGCGATAGTGTCGGCCACTAGTCTGGTCATTTTATCTTCCGCAGCCGTCTGGAGGCTCTTCCTGCATTCTTCAACATCTGGAACTTCCAGCATCCCGTCACCGGTATACATATCAACCACGTAGACGAAATGGAGGACTGCCGCCAGTTTCTCCGCCATGTAGGTTGCATATTCCACCAGGTTGTCGGTTGTTTTTAGAAAATCTATCGGAACGACGATGTGGGTAATGTTACTCATTTTACGTTCTCCTAAAACCTTTGATTATTTGACCACGAGAACCGAGCAGGGAGTCGTATGCAAAACTCTGGTTGTCACACTGCCAAGAACAAGCCCCTC
>JBBRDD010000273.1:0-5741 GCA_038204235.1 Desulfobulbales bacterium | reverse complement strand
ACCAAAACATGCTCCCCCTTAGACACCTTGCCACGATGAACCATATTTTCAGCGGTTCCGTAGGCACAAGGAAGGGATCCAAGCTCGGCATCGCTCCAGTCACAGTCCACAGCGAACACCTCTTTTGCGGGAACTTTAACAAACTGAGCGAAGGCGCCGTCGAAATCAGATCCCATCCAGATGTTGTCCATCGACCCAAAACCTGATTGTCGCATACATGCTCGCACGAGTACGCGTGAACCGAGGGTACTTTTATCCCCACCAGGGGCAACGGCAACAATACGGCCACAGCAATCTGTGCCCTGGATGAAGGGAAAAGGTGTTGTCTCGTTCCACCCCCCGTCAGCCTTTTCTGTTACTTGCTGTGCCTCGGCAGTTGCCACATCCTCTGTACCTGTAGTAATCGAGGAAGAGTACCAACCAATGCGTGTATTTATTTCAGTGTTGTTGACTCCCGCAGCGAGGACTTGCAGTAAAACCTCACCCAGCTCAAGTGTCGGAAGGTTTACCACACGGCACTGGAGCTTGTCGTACCCGCCATTGCCGGCGGTGACAACAGCCTTCATGACTTTGCTAGAGTCTTGTGGATCAAATCGATCTAGTTTTGGATCCGAAGCCCAGTTAAATTTCATGTTGAATCTTCCTTTCATTTCTGAGAAGTGCTCGGATCATTGCAGAACATTGCAAAATCCTCATCGGGAATGAGTAATTGCGAAAACGATAAGCTGTTTTTTGAGTACTCCGGGACGGGGGAAGAGAGGACCCTCCCCCATCGGAGACCTGTCGGCTCATCCTATTTGATCAGGTTTTTACTTTTGAGCCAGGCCATGGCCACATCGTGAACCGGTTTGTGGGCTACGTCCACGGCCATGTTGAGCTGCTGCATCTCTTCCGTGGTCAGGTTATCTGCAAGAGGTTTTAATATGGCTGGTATCTCCGGATATGTCTCAAGGATTTCCTTCCTGACAACTGGTACGGGATTGTACACTGGGAAGAAAGACTTGTCGTCTTCAAGGTTCACAAAGCCGAAGGCCGCAATTCTGCCATCGGTGGCAAAACCCATTGCTGAATTGACCAGCCCTTCTTTCAATGCCTGGTAGGTAAGACCCACAGACATTTTCTTGACCTGCTTGGGAGGAAGTTTGAAATTATACATTTTCATGATGCCTTTAAATCCGTCAGGGCGTTCCCAGAATTCCGAATCCAGAGCGAAGATAAGTTTGTCCGGATTTTTAGTAACGTAGACTCCCAGATCAGAGATACTCTTGATGCCAAGTTTCTCCGCTTCCACCTTGCTCATCATCAGGGTATAGGTATTGTTGAACTTGACAGGATCGAGCCAGATAAGACCCTTCTCGGAATCAGCTCTTTTGACCCAGTCGTAAACCTTCTCAGGAACGGTCATAGTTGCTGTATCTTTCTGCTTGTAATACAGAGTGTATGCCGTGCCCGTATACTCGTAATAGAGGTCGAACTGGCCATTCTCCAGCGATTTTCTGGCGATCACCGACCCGACTCCCGTCTTCAGCGTAACATCGAACCCTGCCTGTTCGAGAAGGATGCTGGCGAGTTCCGGAAGAAGGAGCTGCTCCGTATAGTCTTTACCGCCTACTATCAGGCTTTTATCCTTGGCAAAGATACTGCCTGGTAAAAGTAACGTCAAAATAAGTAGTGCCGGAAGAACAAGTTTACATGTCGTTTTCATGTCATACCTCCTTTTAGGCTCTTGACTGAAGTCAGAGAACTCTAATTTTTTTGAGGATGTGAACAAAAAACACGTTGCATTTTGTTTTCGTCCAAACCCCTGGCTAAGCGTTCATTTTTGTGAAAAAAAATCAACAAATCCACATCTTTTCTACTTGGCAAGACGCAGACCCTTTGAAATCAGAGCGAGCCCGAGTAGTTCAGATAGAAAATCCGCAAAAAGTGCCAGTAGCGTTACCGGAATAGCACCGGCCAGCAGCTTGTCCGTCTGCATAAGACTTATTCCTGTGAATATCAGGTCTCCCAAGCCTCCTGCCCCGATGACATACGCGAGCGCGGCTGTGCCGATATTGATTATCAGGGCTACCCTGAATCCCGTGAGAATCACCCCCATGGCATTTGGTATCTCCACTTCCATGAGAATTTTCATCGGGGGCATGCCCATGCCTTTGCCCGCATCTATTAGTTCCGGGGGTACCGCGGTAATCCCGGCAAGAGTATTTCTCGCGATGGGAAGTATGGAATAGATGGTCAACGCGAATACCGCCGGCTTCAGGCCGATACCCAGAAAACTCATGGCCAGCGCTAGAACGGCAAGGGAGGGAATTGTTTGTCCCAGTCCGATAATATACATACAGACCCCGGCGTATTTACGAAACCTATGCCTGGTAAGCACAATTCCCGCAGTTACTCCAATGATCGTGGCAAAGATCATGCTTAAGCTCACCATGTACAGATGCTGGACAAACAATTCCATGATAACGGGATATTCGTATGGATCAGAGAGTAATTCCAGCAGACCCGTTCGTTCAATCGTCACCCCCGCGATCAGTATGATAACCGCAATGAGAAGTCTGTATAATTTGGTCAATAGTCTATTCATCGCGAAAGCTTCCTTTGTACCCTGATGCCTTCTGGCGTCGCGATCCTTTCCAGCAGGGCCATCCCACCGTCTACGATTATGGCCAGAAGAGAGACAAGTATGGCGCCGCTTAGTATCATCTCCGGATATACGCGGGCAATACCCTGCTGAATATATACCCCCAGCCCTCCCGCTCCGATATACGTGGCGATAGCTGCAACTCCTATATTCATAACGGCAGCCGTCCTCAACCCCGCAATAATTAATGGTGTGGCCAGCGGAATTTCCAGCTCTCGCAAAAGTTTCCACTTACTCATGCCCATACCTCTGGCTGCGTCTACCAGAGCAGGAGGAACATTCTTTATGGCCGTATAGGTATTTCTGATGATAGGGAGCTGGCTGTAAAGAACCAGTGCTATGACGGCAGGAACTTTTCCCAGGCCCATATTAAATATGGCAAGGATGGGGAGCATCAGTCCAAACAAGGCAAGGGAGGGGATGGTCATAAGTATGTTGGCACCGTTCAAGACCCTCGATGCAAACTGCTCGTGCTTGGTAATGACGATACCCAGAACCACGCCGATTGGTGTGGCTATAAGGAGCGCTATCCCTACAATCCAGATATGCTCCCAGGAGAGATACAGAACCTCGCTAAAGTTATCCACTATGAATTGAAGGGTACTCACGAAGATACCTCGGTTTCAACATTTTCTGTTTCATCGGCGTAACTTGCCTTTACTGCTTTCTGTATGTCGTTGTAGGTTACCGTTCCGGCAAAATTTTTATCTCCGTCCACAACACAGAAGGTTGGGGTATTATACATAAGCATAGAGGAGAGAACATCCCGGAGTGGGGTTTTTTCACGCAGGAGATGGGGGTACGGTTCGACCACGTCCCGTACCGGCCCTTCTTCATACTTGAGTGTTTTTTGTGTAACGAAGCCTATCGGTTTGTTTTGTTCGAGCACTATGCCGTAGCGCGATTCCTTTGTGTTTAGAAAATGTAATGCTTCCTGGCAACGGTCGGCTCCCTGGATGATGTTCTTCGGCTTTCGGTTGATAATATCGCTTACCCGCATGAGTCCAAGGACTTTCAGTGCCCTGTCAGCACCCACGAAGTCGGAGACAAATTTGTTTTTGGGCTGAGTCAGAATGATCTCAGGTGTGTCGTATTGTACCAGGCGTCCCTTGTCGAAGATGGCAATGCGATCACCCATCTTTATCGCTTCGTGTATATCATGAGAGACAAAAGCCACAGTCTTTTTCAACTTTGCCTGTAGCTTGAGGAACTCATCTTGAATCTCTTCTCTGTTAATGGGGTCTATCGCGCCGAAGGGCTCATCCATGAGAAGTATATTGGGGTCTGCGGCAAGTCCACGAGCGACCCCCACTCGCTGTTGCTGGCCACCGGAGAGCTCAGCGGGATAACGGTCTCTGTACAGTTCAGGATCAAGGTTAGTCATTTGCAGCAGTTCATCAATGCGCTTACTGATACGTTCTTCGTCCCACCGCATAAGTTTGGGCACAACGGCGATGTTTTCGGCTATGGTTTTATTTGGGAAGAGCCCGATGGCCTGAATGACATACCCCAGGCGCTGCCTGAGCTGGACGACATCGATATCCATGATATTCTGATCTTCTATGGTTATGATCCCTCGTGTGAGTGTCTCCAGTCTGTTGGTAAGACGCAGGGTCGTCGTTTTGCCGCATCCCGAGGGGCCGAGAAACACCCCTACTTCGCCCTTCGGAATGGTGAAGCTTACATTATCAAGGGCGGTAACGGTATTGCTTCCCTTACCGTATATTTTTGTTACTGATTCATACGTTATCATTGGCGACCTCTCTGTTCTCTGAACAGCGCATCTCTGTTTCAGGGTTTTGATATTCTCTTATTGCGATCCTGCAGTTTCATACCATCGATTTTCAAAAGAGCCTTCCCGCTTTTTCAGATAGAGTAGGCTGGTCAGTTGCGTATGCAGGTTATTGGTATGGTTTATACATATTGCTTATTAAAGGTCTATCGTACAGTTTCGTGCACTTCACCCCTTTTCCCATCATAGTCTTTAGCCATAACGTTCAACACCGGAGCAGCCAATATCGCCGCACCAGCCTCCTCCATAACGGCGAAGAACTCTCAACGAAAGTTTGCAGTTCCGTCATTTTTTCACTGCTCAAGCTTCCCTTGGTGAGTTTTTGTCTCTACATACAGGAATAACATCTTGAACGGACACAGAAAAAATTGTCTTTGCGGGGTGCCTTCTGGCTGGATTAAGGTATGTTGTGCTACACAAAATACTAAATTTACGTATCTAATGTTTTTGCAAAGTCACAAAAAAGCAAGAAAATACACGATTTTCAGATTCTTCCGGCAGAGACAACGATTGACCATTCCCAAGGGAAAATTGAAGCGGGGCGAACATATACTGCGTGACAGTAGTACCATACATGAGTTTTCAATACAAGGTATCGGATAGGATCAAATGGTTACTTAAACAGAAGACATGATGGAAGAACAAAGTTCAAGCACTGCTCTTACGAGGCAGGCATCATATCTCAGATACCCCATAAATATTTCCTTGTTGCCTGATTTTATTGTTTATTTTCTTAATAATAAGAGTTTCTGAACATCAATTTATTGAGATTATAAAATGATATGTCGTCAAATTAATTATGTCTCAGAATTGAAGATCACTACGGTAAATACCGAAATATAATATAAACCGGATTATGTTATGATAGAGTCATCAACATCCTGTTTTTTCACAAAAAGAAGGAGGCCATGAGAACTATCTCGAAAAGCATATCTGAAAGATTTAAGTACAGTAGTGCTGTTAAGCATGCTCTGGGGAAGTTGACTAGCCACAAGAAAAACGGCGAGTGGGCATCTGTTTCAGGGGTATGCTCGCCTGGCGTTGTGGTGTGGCCGATAATGAAAGATCAATATGGTGAAAATGTCGAACGGATGATTTATCTGGGAATACAGGGGGACTCTTGAACTGATCAGGTAATAGTGCACTATGATCGTGTGTATATAATTGAGGGTGAAACGGTGAAGGCTCAAAGGATAGCGGTATACACAAAATCCAAAAACAAAAAACCCGTTACGATTTCTCGTAACGGGTTTATATGTAAACGCTTAAAAAGCTTAAGCGATTTATTTGGTGGCGATGCAGGGA
>JBBRDD010000272.1:0-5797 GCA_038204235.1 Desulfobulbales bacterium | reverse complement strand
TAGGAAAAAGTAGGCTGACTGTAAAAACAGATATGCGTCAAATCGCGGATATAATGCCATGCAGCAAAGGCCGGTTTATCGGTAACCAGCTTGGTCATGACGCCCAGCCATCCGCCTTTCTTGAGCAGGGCAAACAACCTTGTCCATTGTCGATGCGGATCGCGCAGGTGTTCGACGACCTCGGTGGCGGTGATAAAATCATATTTTCTGGTAAACACTGCCGGGTCATCGGCAAAAAATGGATCATAAAGATCCATCTGATGTCCATGCTCTTCCATCATTTTTGACAGCGTCGGGCCCGGCCCACACCCGAAATCCAGGCCCTTCTGTCTTGGCTGACCATCAAGTTTTTGCAATAATGGCGTGCTTAACCGGGCGAGAAAGTGCCGATACCCCTGGTCGCCAGGATCATTCTCATGCAGGTCGTAAACAGCCTTTTCCTGATCGACAGGCAGCCAATACCGACTGGGGACGAATACCAGCCGGCATCGATGACATTGCCGGTACGTTCTTTTTTTATCCTGAAAAAATAATAGTGTTTCCAGACAATCGCATAAAGGGCAAGTGGAAATGTCGGTTTCGATTGTCATGTTTTTTGATCAGTCTCCACAATCGGCTACACCAGGCTTCCCCTTATGGATATCACGAAAAAGCCTGGTGAAGTCGGTCGTCATCCGCTTATTTATGTTTCCGACCTTGAACCTCGATTACTATTTCTGCAACCGGGTTCAGCCAGCGATGTACAGAACTGTCCAGGTCACTGATACCAGCGTCGGGGTCAAGATCCCCGATAGTGCCTCGATGAATGTGCACCATGGGGTTTGTGTCAAAAGATGCTACCCCGGTGCCGTGCATTCCGCCGTCCCCGCCAGGGGCTGCCGGAATTCCCGGCTGGCCGGGAAGACCACCACCCGTGATCAGCTCATCGTTGGCCTCCGTTCCGGCATCATAGCCAAACAGATAGTAGCTGTACGTCCCCGGAGTACGTGGAATAAGCAGCGAATAAAGGCCGACAAATCCATCGTTGGTTGGCAACAACATGGCCGTCAGGGACAAATACCGATTACGACGAGTATCGAGTTTAATATCGGTGACGATCTCTCCAGGGCCCAACAGGCCTTCGGCTGGATTTTCAATGGTGTCCTGGTCTGCTCCGCCAATCATTGCCGATAACAACGCAATATTGACATCTTAAGCCATTGCCTGCAAAGCTTCTGAAGCCGGCACACCCAATTCAAAGAGCCGGATGTCACCATCATGAGCCGTGATAAGCAATGGCGTGAAATAAAGCCCGTTCGTCAGGTTTTTAACCGTAACATAAATCGTCCCCGCAACAGCCTGGCCAACAGTTAATACCATTGCTGCCAATACTACAACCAGTGACTTCAGAAAAATTTCATCATTATCTTCTCCTTATCATTAAAGGATTGTGTTTGGAAGTGGTCAGGCGGACCCCACGATTAAGGCCCCGGACCACTCTGCCTCTCTTTAACGGTAATCCCTTGAGATAAGCACCAGGTGAAGATCAGATAAAGATCAGGTAAAGATCAATTCTGTGCAGTTCATAGCGTTCGATCATCGCATCATAAAAAGGTTGATCCACCATAACCAGGGCTTGGAGAGCACGACCTGGTAAGAAATGTGTTTGTGCCCCGTATCGATCTTTAAAAAGCATTGTGCAAGCTTTACGTTCTTAGTAAAACAACATCATAAAAGCAACTAACCCCGGTAATCGTACAGAAATTCAGAAAAAATCCTCTGAGACAACCTGCTTTTCTAAACGATTACCTAACACAATTTCCATTCAGCAATGCAGTGTAAAAAGCTGATGTTGAACGACACCTTGAGATTCGTTCGACAACAATGTGACAGCCGGGCATTAGGTGGACAAGGAGGTTAGCTTGAAAGAAGGTACCATCGATAAGAATTTTAATGAATTGCGTGAACGTGCGCAAAAGTTCTTGGACACTGAGTTCCAACACTTCGAGATGACTCAGGAAAATGTCCAGAAACTGATCCATGAACTGCACACCTATCAGATTGAACTGGAGCTGCAAAACGAGGATCTGCGTACTAGCCAGGAAGAGCTGGAAAAATCCCGTCTTCGCTATGCCGATCTCTATGACTTTGCCCCGGTGGCCTATTTCACCATCAGCGATAAAGGGCTCATAGTCGAGGCCAACCTGACTGCCGGCACTATGCTCGGCGTAGTACGAGGACGGCTGATCAATCAACCCTTTTCCAACTTTATCGTCGCCGAAGATCAGGATGTATTCTACCTCCACCGGAAAAAGCTGCTGGAGACCAGACAGCAGCAATCCTATGAACTGCGCCTGCAGAAAAGTGACGACTCCTTTTTTTATGCCCAGATAGAAATCATCCTTCATCCGGATGGCATCGACCCACCCGGGCAGCTGCGCATGTCTATGTCCAATGTCACCATCCGCAAGGAAGCCGAGCTGGCCGCACTGCTCCAGATGAAAAACAGGTACCGGGCGATAGTCATGGATCAGACGGAGCTGATCTGCCGCTTCGATCCTGAAGGACGGATGACCTTTGTCAACGATGCCTACTGTCGATATTTCGGGGTCGACTTCAGGGACATACTCGGCACCAATTTCCTGCCGCCTATCCATCCAGACGACCTGCCTCTGGTGCGGAATCATTTTAAGACACTTAGCCCTGACCAACCGGAGAAAACCATCGAGCACCGGGTCTATCTGCCGGATGGCAAGATGTACTGGCAACAGTGGTGCGGCAGAGGTTTATTCGATCAACAGGGCCGGCTGATTGAATATCAGGCCGTTGGCCGGGATATCACCCCACTGAAAGAGGCCGAGGAAAAATTGCAGAAAGAGAGCCGGTTGCGCCAGCTCTTTCTCGATGCGCTTCCCTGCATTGCCATGCTGCTGACCTACAATACCCGGCTGATTATCGCCTCGAACAAGGCCGCCGCTGCGGTAGGCGCTGTCCCGGGTCATCGCTGCTATGAAGGCTTGCTACAGAGAGATTCCCCCTGTCCCTGGTGCCTGGCGCCGAAGAGCTGCTCGGAGAGCCAAACCCAGAATGGGCAGTTCTGGGCCCACGGCATATATTGGGAAGCTTTCTGGATTCCGGTCGATGAAAACCTCTACCTCCACTACCTCTTCGATATTACCGAGAAACAAAAGGATAAAGAGGCCCTGAAAAAATCTTATGATGAGTTAGAACAAAGAGTTATGGAGCGCACGCTCGAGCTGCAGCAGTCACACGCCCAGTTGCTCCATTCTGAAAAACTGAGTGCCGTGGGTAATCTTTCCGCTTCTATCGCCCATGAATTCAACAATCCCCTGCAGAGTGTCATGACCATTATCAAAGGAATAGGTCGATATGCAACCCTTGATAAAAATGAACAGGAACTGGTCGCTCTAGCTCTTCAGGAATGCAACCGAATGAAAAATCTGATCGCCGATCTGCAGGATTTCTTTCGTCCAACCTCTGGCAAACCGTCTCTGGTTGACTTGCACGCTACAATTGATGCCCTCCTGTTGCTCTGCAAGAAAGACTTTCACATCCGGAAAATCACCATTGTCAGAAAATATGATGCCAATCTTCCCCGCATTACCGCGGTAGCCGATCAATTGAAACAGGTCTTTCTCAACCTCCTCAACAACGCCGCGGATGCATGTGCCGGCCGCGGCATAATAACTATTAGCACAGAAACAGCTGGCAAAAAAAACATTGTTGTCCATATACAGGATAATGGAGAAGGCATAAGTTCTGCTAACATGAATCGTCTCTTTGAGCCGTTTTTCACCACCAAGCCGGAGATGAAAGGCACTGGTCTTGGTCTCCCGGTGAGTTACGGCATTGTCAAAAAACATGGCGGCCGAATTGAGGTGCACAGCGAACCCGGCAAGGGTGCAACCTTTTCTGTTTTCCTGCCCATTGAGAGTGCAATTGATGAGCAATAAATCGATACTGCTGGTCGATGACGAAGATACCATTCTTACATCGATCGGCTGGATTCTCCAGAAAAACAACTTTAACGTAACAACCGCACCAAATGGCCAAAGAGCCATAGATCTCCTTCGGGCAAACCACTATAACCTGGTGATAACCGATCTGATCATGCCCAAGGTGGACGGCCTGACTGTATTGAAACATGCAAAAACACTCCATCCCGACATAGAAGTTATCGTTCTGACCGGCTATGGCAATGTTCGTTCGGCGGTTGAAACATTGAAGCTGGGCGCTGACGATTACTTGCAAAAACCATGCGATATTGAAGAATTACTCAATAAAGCCAACCGGAGCTTTGCAAAACAGGACCTGGTCGCCAAACTGCACGAACAGAATGAACAGCTGAAAAATGAAATAACCACTCGAAAAAAAATGGAACTGCAGTTGCAGCAGACACAGGCCAATCTGGAGCAGCAGGTAAAAGCAAGAACGGTGGAATTGACTCATACCGTCGATGAACTGCAGACCGTTTTAACTACCTTATTGAAAAGAGAAAAGGAATTACAGGAAAAAAACCAGGAACTCCAGGATACCAACACCACTCTCAGTGTCGTAATGAAAAGAAGAGATAGGGAGCTCCTCGATATCAAACAGGAATATGCTGCGAAAATGGTAGAGACGGTCCTTCCGCTGTTAAAAAAAGCGCAGAGTAAAGTGAGTGGTTCGGCCAGGGATTATCTGGCCACCGCTCATGCCAATCTGCTTGATATGTTCACCGAACGACCGCATGACAGTATCCTCATCCAGGCCAAACTGGCCCCCCGGGAATTACAGATAATCAACTATATCAAACAAAATAAAACTACCAAGGAAATCGCCGACCTTCTGGGCCTTACCACGAGTACAATAGAATCGTATCGAGAAAATATCCGAAAAAAACTCCGGTTGCAAAACAAGAAAATAAACCTCAAGAAATTCCTTACTTCCAGGCTTTAGTACGGTATTTCAGTACCGGACTTTTCCAGTAATCTGCCGTATTGCCCCTGCCCTTCTCCTGCTACATATTCTTGGTCAGACACGTTTGTTTTCCTCTAATGGGAAATGAGTTACGTGCAGAGTAGCGTTTGCCTGCGGCATCAAAACGCACGAACCATTTGCCACGGAGCTTGCAGTAATCAAGTCTCCTCTTCCTGGCGAGGATCACATTTTGACGAAAAAGAAAAGCTGGAGAAGCACAGTGCAACCTCTGTCAACGATACCCATACTGCCCCAAAAAAGCGGGGAAGATGTACCGAATGCAGAAAACCGGCAAAGCATGGCATCATCCTGTCAAAACGAATTTGCCAGGGAATTCAACTGCATGGCCAACCCCCTGGAGGGCTTCCTCCATACCGAACGTAAATCAAACAGGACAAGGACCAGGAACAGGACCAGGACCAGGACCAATGGTATCGTTGCCCTGACAAATTTTGCAAAGCCTGTCGTAACCAAAATATATGATATAGCACCAGGAGGACTCTCGTTTCTGCACGCCAGTGAAACCGAAATCCCTGCAAATTCACTGGAAATGGAGATTCTCATCTTTGACAACCTAACCAACTTTGAATTTCTGGTAAACGAAATCAAAGGAAGTGTTAAGTCGAAAAAATTAGTCACAGATCCGATAAGTAAGACACCGACCTGGCGATACAGCGTTCAGTTTATCGATATTGACAGTGTACAGCAGAACAGGTTGAAAGTTCTTTTTAACCGGGTACTACAGATAAATGATCTGGTTTCCTACGAACGTTTTCTCAAAGCTTCGTACGATTCTTGAACAATAGATGCTCGAGCTCTATTGACGGGGTGTTTTTCA
>JBBRDD010000271.1:0-5813 GCA_038204235.1 Desulfobulbales bacterium | reverse complement strand
ATTGGAATATCACGAATTAAGCTCCAGTTGTTAAGATATCACCTGTGTAGTGTGACTAACTGCGGGGGGAGACATTTAAACTATCAAATTGTTTATCGGATATTTCCATACACAATTTGATCTGTGACAAGTTGAAAGATGGAAGGGTACAGATCTCAACCTAAGAGGAGATGAGTAATTTTAAAATCAGGGGCAGGGCATGGAGCGAGTTGGGGAGGTTTCTGAATTTGAAGTTTATACGATAGAAACTGTTGCCATGAAACGCGAACCACTCCACTCTGACAAAATTTCCGATACAGAGAGATACATTCCATCTGTGTATTGAGATTAGATTTGCTCCAAGCCTCATCGATTGATTGTATTTTTGAGTAATGCATTATCGGAAAGTTGTACATATTCTTTATCTCTTGAATCTTTTGCTTGGTAAGTTTTATTAAGTTTTTTCCGTAAATATAGTTACTTAGCAGTGTCAGATTAAGAGTTGGATAAAAAGAAATTAAAAAATGATTAATCCTGATCGTTTTTTTGTCGAAAAATTTCCTGACTATTTGAATATTTTACTGGATATGAAATATTGCTCCAACCAGCTGGATTTGCTTCCTGATGAGACACCTTGTAAATTTGTAATATTCTGATTTGTATATAAAATATTTGAGATTTTTTCTAGAAAATATAGCATTGAACAAAAATTAATCAAATATTTCGGATCATTAAAGAGGCATACATGAAACTGACTAAAGAAGACCTTGTTCGGCAGATCTACAACAATCACGAAGGATTAACAAAAGGTCAAGCAAATGAGGCAGTAGAGGCCTTACTCCATATTATGAAGGATTCTTTTTTGGACGATTCCGGGCTCTTATTGAGTGGTTTTGGGAGATTTAATGTTAGAGATAAAATGTCAAGGAAGGGGCGCAATCCTCAGACCGGTGAAGAACTCATGCTAGACGCAAGGCGTGTAGTGACCTTTAGTCCAGCTCGCATTTTAAGAAATAAGGTGAACGGTTCTTGAAACCATCGCCATGCCATGGACGGAATAACAGGTTCGCGAATAGACGCTGAGTGATCTTGGATATTTATTGTGTCAATAACAGAAATCTGAGAATCGGTGCTAGGAAATTGTCGTCTGGCCAAAATATCGGGAGGTGAAAGGTGGAGTGATCGGTGTTGCGTGATCGCTTCCAGCGCGGGATGCAGGGTTAGGACAAAGTCAAGCGTGATAATAACTACAAAACGGGTAATTCCAAGTCAATAGATATTTGGAAATTTAGGTTGTTCTCTGTAATGTTCTGCTGGAAATGTCACCCTGGGTTATTTAATTTTAAGCCCTGCTAGGCTCTTGGCTTAGCTCAGGATGTACATTGTCCGATGTATTCAGGGTAGATGTTGGTCTGGGCATCGTACGCCAGGCAATCAAGACGCACGGCTACGGTGGTTGCCAAAAAAATGCGTCTATATGCATGGGAGGACCGCCACCGTCACCTTGCCGCTCAACCGTTATGATCAGGATCTTCCATGTTTAGCTGGGTTCGATCATTGCTGTCAGTTTTTCGCTGAGTCCCTGTTTTCCTTCCATGCTGTAGTGTTGGTAGAGGGTCATTGCTGTTGCCTGGGAAAAAGCATAATTCCGTAAGGCGTTGAATTTTTTTCCAGCCAAGTCCTCCGCCGACATTTTGTACTTTTCCCGGGCAATGTTCTGCATTTCCGGCAGCAGCCATTGCACCACTTGAACGGTAAGCACCCAATCATGGTCGCCCAGATGGCAGACGAAATTTTCCATGCGACGAGGAAGAGGCAGGGTCTTGCCGTCTTTCTCGATAAATCCTCTGGCTATCGGGTCGATACCCAGCAGAATAGCGGCGGCGTTCAACCAACCCACCACCTCCTGTTCATCCTTAGGCGTCCCCGGGTGATTATGGGCACAAGCCTGGGCCACACAAATTTCAGCCGGAAGACCGCGATACATGCTCTCGCATATACTGTATATATGATGTTCGCCAGTGCCGGCGAGTTTCAATTCATTGCGGGAAGAGCCATCCGCTCCCCATTGGAAAACCCAGCCTTTATGAATATCATGCAGCACCTGGGAGGCGATGGTTATATCCCGGTCCAATTGATACCCATAGGTTTCCAGGTAATGCTGGCGTATAGCCAATGCCACTTTGAGGTTGAGTGCAGTATGAGTTACCACCCCACCGGGATAGGCATAATGGCTCTTATAGCCGCTACCCGGTGCTGAAAAGAAGGGTTGTGGACTTTTTTGTGGATCGGTCAGGGGAGGAAGGAAATCAGACAACATCACATTGTCGATCATGTTTTTTGCCGACAACTCGTGCCAGACTTTTTCCTTTTCCCCGTCAGCCAGTGGGGCTGTAAACGTCGGTGCAGGATCATCCAGCATTTCGGAAACCATCCTGCGGACCTGTTCATTATTGATTGTGGCCACAGTCTTTTTCAAATATTGCCAGGAATCCTGAACCAGTTTCGAATTGGTTGCCATGGTTTGTGGTGTCATTGCCAGGCAATTGGTCATTTGCACTGTTTGTGTGTCCGCCCAGGAAAAACCAGGCAGTAGGTTGGCGGCCATCGCCACCGTTCCAGCAGTTGCCCCCAGTTTCAAAAAATCTCTCCTATCTAAAGTCGTCTGATACATTACCGTATTCCTCCTGTTTTGGTATATTGTGAGTCCTGTCGGGAACATCAGCCCTTACCGCGGCAAATACATTGTCAGTCCCCGATTAACTTGAAATCTGCCCATGCAGAGTCGGTGAAAAGTGAACCAAAATTTTGTTAGACGTGGGAAAAGATACGGTTAAGAGATCGTTAGCCGGGCTGGTTATCGCGAGGCAGGAGGGTTTGACGAGAAGTACTCGCCTTGCTTTTCAGGAGAACACCGCTCACCACCGCTGTGGCCGGCGCCACCAGGACCACCCCAAAACTGCCAACCAGGGTATGAAGGATTTCCGCGGCCACATAGCTGATATTGAGGATATTGATAATTGGTGTGCCCTGGGCCATGAACACCATCAGCAGAGCAGTATAGCCGCCGGAATAGGCAAGGAGCAGGGTCGTGGTCATCGTGCCGATCACTGCTCTGCCGACCTTCAGGCCGGAGGCGATCAGTGCAGTACGGGAAAGCAGTGGGTCGGCAGTATGCACCTCCTCCATTGAGGCGGCAACATCCATGGCTACGTCCATAACCGCTCCGGAGGAGGCAATAAAGATTCCAGCGAAAAAGATCTTGGTCAGATCGAGGAAATCATAGCCGGTATACAGCAATGTCTCGGAAAAAGGGCGCACTGCGCCGTGAATGCGAAAAAGGTTGCCGAATATCACCGCAATGACACAGGTGATGGCGATGCCGATAAAAGATCCAAGAAAGGCAGCAAGCCCTTTTCTTGTTAAACCGCCAACCAGGAAAAGAATCACTCCGGTTATAACTCCGGTCACCGCAAGGGATAAGAAAATAGGATCATAGCCTTTCAAAAAGAGCGGCAGAAGAATTTTCCAGACCATTAAGGTGCTGAAAAGAAAGGATACCAGAGCCTTGGCCCCGGTCGTCCCAGCGAAGACCAGGAGAACGATGGCAAAGAGGGCAAAGAGAATGCCTTCAATATGCAGTCGGTAGTGCTCAATCAGGTTGGCGTATGCAATCTTACCGGTGGCCGGATCTATGTCCAGGCCAACCAAGGCCGTATCGCCCGGTTGAAAAAATTTATCCAGTTCGAGTTTACCGACAAGAGTGTTGGAGCCTTCTGCCTCGATCCCGGTGAAGTGGCCGTCCAAGACCTTGATTTTTACCAACTGTGCCCCTTCGCTGATAAAGCCGATGCGCTTTACACCGTCGTTGTTGACACTCAGGATTCTCGCCTTGGCCATCACCCCATGCACCGACGGCCTTTCGAAGCCGGTGTGTATAAAAAACAGCAGGACGGTGGGCATGCCGACTACCAGGGTAAAAATTGTATCTCTGGATAGTCGAGTATTCTTTGCCGGGAGTACTCGGATAGTTATTCTTCTCAAAAGATTGAGGAACTGTTCCATCGCTGTTTCCCATCCCTTTTGCACGGCCGATTGCCGTAAAAATAAAAAGCCCTGCCGAACATTCCCCGGGAAAAGGAGCGTTTGGCAGGGCGGGGGAAAAGAAAACCTTAATTCGTGGTCACGGTCATAGGTACATGGAGGGCCATAACTTCACCGAATTTTTTAAATATATCGGTGTTGTCGTAATATCCGGAAAAATAGTTTTGTCCTACCCCCTTGGCAAAAGTCGATACAGGCACACCGGTATGGGAATAGGAAGTCCAGCCAACTCCGGCCATCTGGTTGACAATATGGGTGAGGGCCACGGTAAAGGGTTCGTATGAGCCGTAGAGACTGTAGATATTTTCCTGGGCCACATGCTCCACCTCGTTGCCGAGGCTGCGGAGAAATGCCCGCTGCAGTAGTTCTTTGTCGGCTTCACTTAAGTCCTCAAATTTCAGACCGAAATATTTTTCCACCTCAGGCATGAGTTCCTGGAGATTGGCGTTTTCCTTAGTATGATTCTTTTTATAGGGGGTGAGAATCTTGTCGTTAAAGGCGACATAGGAACCTTTTTGCAGTCCGATTTTGTCGAAGAAGGTTGAGTACTTGGTTCCGGCAAAGCCAATGGTCATGCCGCCTGTCTCATGGTCGCCGGTTACCACAATCAGGGTTTCGTTCGGATGGGCGTCGGCGAATTTGATGGCCTGGACCACAGCATCGTCAAAGGCCAGAGTATCCTTGATGGCGGCGGAGGCATCGTTGGCGTGGCACGCCCAGTCAATCTTGCCGCCCTCAACCATCATAAAGAAGCCGTTGGGGTTGTCCAGCAGTTCTATGCCTTTCTTGGTATAATCGACAAGACCGAGATCGTCTTTGCCGCGGTCCATATCATAGGGCATGGCAAATTCGTCCTGCAGGACTGCATTGTAAGCAATCACCTTGCCGACCCCAGGTTTCAGAGCCTCGAAATCCACTTTGTTGTTGACTACGGTAAAACCGTTTTTTCGAGCGAGATCGAAGATATCTGCATCTCCATCTTTCTTGCCCTTCTGATTCAGGCCCCCTCCACCAAAATAGTCGAAACCCGACTGCGTGAGCTGGACATCGATATCATACATCTGGCCCCGAGAAGGAACCTTGGCATAAGTTGCCGCCGGAGTGGCATGGTCGAGGGAAACAGAGCTGACAATGCCAACCTTATAGCCACCTTCCTTTGCGTACTCTGCCAAGGTTTTATATTTCTGGGTCTTGGTGGTGTCCATATTGATAACCCCTGAGAGCGTTTTATGGCCGGTCATCATGGCAGTCATCGCCGAGGCGGAATCGGTGATAAAGGAGCTGGCGTCATAGGTAGTGGTCAGTCCGCTGGTCGGAAACTGAGTGAAAGACAGGTGGGACACCTTGATGCCGGAATGATTTTCCGCACTCTTGAAGATTTCGGCAGCATTTACCTGCGGGGTAGCCATGCCGTCGCCGACAAAGAAAAAGACATATTTTGCCTTTCCTTTAGAATTAGGCTGGTCTGGTGTTCCTTTGGCGAACAAAGGATTGGTAAAGGCAAACAGTAAAGCTGCCGTGCCGAGAGCTACCTTCAGGCTTGTCCGGTTTGTGTACATTTTCTTCCTCCTGGGCTTATAATATGCAAGGCCGATTCCGGCCCCGAAAGTTTTGCTGCAGACAATAATTAGCCTGAATTTGTTAGGGTTAGATTATGAATGTTTGCGGGTATCATTAGTCCGAATTGGCTTGTATGGCATTGATCAAATATTCTCGTGGAAAACTGCATC
>JBBRDD010000270.1:0-5857 GCA_038204235.1 Desulfobulbales bacterium | reverse complement strand
GGTCCTTTTCCCGCATAGCCTCGGCAATTCTCTGTTCGGCGATGAATGCCAGTGAATCCATAAAACCTCCGTTATCTAGAATTTTGCATGCAGGATGCTTTGCAGCCATTCGGAAATATCACGAATCTGTTCCGGGCAGACAGCATGCTCCATCGGATAAGTCTGATAGCTGACCGTGTAGCCTTGTTTGGTAAGCTGGCTGGCCGACTTGCGGCCGAGCTGTTCCGGGACGACTGGATCATGTACCCCGTGTTGGATTTTGATGGGGAGTGTTTTATTTATCTCGCTGTAGGTAATAGCATCGGCAGTGGCCAGGTAGGTAGACATGGCGAGGAGCCCGCCGAGCTGTTTTGGGTGGCTGAGCGCTGCCTGGTAGGCAACCGCGCCTCCCTGGGAAAACCCGGCGATAACAATCTTTCTGCTGTCGATGCCCCGTTCAAGTTCGCGGCTGATAAAGGCGTTGATTGCCTGGGCGGACTGCATCAGGCCGGCAATATCAATCTCTCTGTCAATCTCCATCGCCATAATATCGTACCAGGCAGGCATGACAAAGCCGCCGTTGACGGTCACCGGCATGGTCGGGGCATGGGGGAATATAAACCGAACGGCCAGTTCCGCCGGCAGGTTCAGCTCCGGGACGATGGGGGCAAAATCGTTGCCGTCCGCGCCGAGTCCGTGCAGCCAGATCACGGTACTGTCAGGGGTGGGGGTGGTTTCCAGTTCAATAGCCGGCAGGAGTGACATTGTTGTTTCCTTTATTTATGGTGGGCAGTGTTGTCATCGCAATGTTTTTGTGACAACAATGATAATCATACCAGAGGGTATCTGCACAGGCAATCATCTGGTTTTTTGCGGTGACAGCACATTTTTCTTGACCATGACATTGAGCCAGGGCTGTGCTTTGCCCCGCAGAAGCGAGGGGGATTCGAAGATTTCAATGATGCTGAGCTGGGGATATTGTTTGAGTACCTGCTCCATAAGCGGTATGGAATAATTATTAAAAAAACGCTGTTTGTGGTCCTGGTATTCAGTTTCGCCCAGTTTAAAAGACATATACCAGATGGCCCCTGGTTTCAGTGCCTTGGAGATGGCATTAAAGGACGCCTCAATCCGGGATCTGGGGATATGCAGCAGGCTGGCGCAGGCCCAGATGCCATCGTAGGTGTTTGTCTCTTCCAGCTCCTCGGCTTTCTGGACCCGAACCGGGTGGCCCAGATATTTGGCAGCACGCTCAGCGATCGCGCCCACCGGGTCAACGGCTACTATTCGATGCCCTGCTTCAAGAAAAAACAGGCTGTCGCGGCCGGAACCGCAGCCGAGATCGAGGATCAGGCTGTCGGGGGCGAGCAGCTCGAGGAAGCGCCGACGTATCTGGCCGGTAAATTCAAGTTCAATGGTTTCCCGAATGTATTCCCGGGCATTGTCCCGGTAATATGCAAGAGTTGCGGTCACCTGCTGTTCTTCCTGCAGTTTCACTACAAAGGGCATATCGGCTGGTGCCCACTCAAGTGACGGAAGTTTATGAGCCGGCAGCCAACACAGTCGATCATGGTCACGGCACTGAAAGGTTCCGCTCAGGTGCTGCACCCGATAAGCCAGCAGTTTGACGATTTTCGTCCCGTAATCGTAAATCGAGTCACCAAAAAAATCACCGACTTTACAGTGAACCCCGAACTCCTCGCTGAGTTCTCTTGCAAGACAATCCTCGTTTGTTTCATCAGCCTCAACTTTTCCCCCGGGAAATTCCCAGTATCCGGCCATGTGGCAGCCGGGTTTTCTTCGGGCGGCCAGTATCAGGCCATTTCTTTCTATGATGGCGGCGGTGACCAATAGCATATGTTGAGAGAATCCTATTTTTTTTAGTGGTTGAAGATGGTATCGTAACTTCTCGCTGCTTGATATGATCAAGTCTTTAATTATATAACACAAAAGCTTTCTGATTCAGGAGAAAAAGATGAGTATGCAGGAATCCCTCAGTGCGGAATTGAGGGCCGCTATGAAGGCAAGAGACACCGACCGCACCGGAGCTATCCGTATTCTGATCGGCGAATTTGCCCGTCAACCGGTAAAGATATTGACCGATGAGCAGGTGATCGCCATTATTAAAAAGCTGATAAAATCAGAGAGAGAACTTTTGGCGGCTCAAAAACAGGAAGAATCTCCTTTTCTGGTCATCATGGAAGGCTATTTACCCAAACAGGTCAGCGAAGAGGAAATTTACGCCTGGGTAAAGGAAAATATCGATTTTTCGACCTTTGGCAACAAGATGCAGGCAATGAAGCCGATCATGCAGCATTTTGGCAGCGCGACAGATGGCAATACAGTGAAAAAAATATTAGGGCAGTTTGCCTGACCTGGACTCCGCACCATAAATGGACCGGCAAGAGAGATTGGTTTCTTGTGACAGGCAAAAGGATGTTTATCTTTATCTGCTGATCTGCAACAGCAGGATCTTTCTGTCTGGGGGACAATACTGCCTCCAGGCTAAAAAAGATGCAAAAAGTGGAGGAATGACGTGTTACGAATAGTTCTTTTTTTAGCAACCAATATGGCGATACTGCTTTTGCTGGGCATTGTCATGAGTCTTCTTGGCGTCGATTCCAGATCTACCTCCGGACTGCTGGTCATGGCGGCGATGTTCGGCATGGGTGGTTCGCTGATCTCTCTGGCTATGTCCAAATGGATCGCTAAGAAATCGACCGGGGCGAATGTTATTGAAAATCCGCGTAACCAGACAGAGCAGTGGCTCGTTGATACGGTTCGGCGTATGGCAGAAAAGGCGGAAATCGGCATGCCTGAAGTGGCGGTTTACAATTCTCCGGACATGAATGCTTTTGCTACGGGGATGAATAAAAATTCTGCCCTGGTCGCTGTTTCCACCGGGCTATTGCAGAATATGGCCAAAGACGAGGTCGAGGCGGTTCTTGGTCATGAAATCACTCATGTGGCCTGTGGCGATATGGTGACGCTTTCCCTGATCCAGGGGGTGTTGAATACCTTCGTTATCTTTTTCTCCCGCATCGCCGCCAATATTATCGATAACTTCCTGAGACGCGATGACGACGGTGGGGGCCTTGGTTTTCTCGGCTATATGGTGGTAACCACCTTCCTGCAATTTGTCCTCGGGCTGTTTGCCTCGATGATTGTCATGTGGTTTTCGCGGAAAAGAGAGTTTACTGCCGACAAAGGTTCAGCCTATCTGACCACTAAGGCGAATATGATCAGCGCCCTACAGCGACTGCAGGCGAACCAGGAGCCATCGCACCTGCCTGATCAGGTGGCAGCCTTTGGTATTCGGCCCAAGGTAGGTGGGATGGCAGTGTTGTTTAGAAGCCATCCCCCCATTGAGGATCGGATTGCCGCACTTCAGAAGCTGTGATGCTATAGCGAATACGGCTGACAACCTGGTTGTCAGCCTTTTTTTGATGTCTGCTTGTGTTACTTTGTTTCAGAAATTTTGGTTATTCCGAGAAGAGTGTGCCAGATATCGTCCTGGTTCCAGCGCTTTAAGATAAGTACCGGCTGGGTGTGCAGGAATTCGGTAATTTTGTCCACCTCGCCACGCAAAAGGCCAGACAGGACAAACCATTTTTGTCTAAGAAATCCTTCCGTTCGCACCAGGTCCTTCATCACATCGTAGTGGATATTGGCGACCAGCAGGTCGGTGGCGACGCTGGTATGTTCTTCCGCCCGGCCATTGATTACCAGGATCTGGTCTTCCAGATGATTCAGCCGCACGTTCAGGCAGGCGGTCTGCGCGGCCAGGTAATTATAGTCAACGGCGATGATTTTCTCGCAGCCCAGTTTTGCAGCGGCAAGGGCGAGAATGCCGGTGCCTGAGCCAAGGTCGAGCATGGTTTTGGCCTTTTTGCCGGAACAGGCTATGTCGATGGCTTCAAGGCAGGCCTGGGTAGTTGGATGAGTGCCGTTGCCGAACACCACGCCGGAATCGAGGGTTATCGCGATGTCATCTGCACCGGGAGATGCTTTAATCCAGGTTGGATTCAAAAGGAAACGACCGATTCGTACAGGCTCAATACTGCCGCCCTGCCACTCGGCGTAGGTCATTTTATATTCGTCAAGCAGCTTAAGTCCCGGGAAATCGGCTAATATTTCTGCGACCTGGCCTTTTGCCGGTTGGGTAAAAAACAGAAAGCTGAAGTCATCTTCTACCCAGTTGCCGATAAAGTTTGCCGCACTAATTGTATGCAGCGCGGGGACGATCCCCTCAACATAATAGATAAACAGCAGGGTGTCCGGCCGAAGGGGTGCGGGATGCATAATAATTTTTTTACGACACTGTCAATAATGACACCTTCGTAAAAACCTCAAATTTGCGATGGTTAAGTAAAAAGATTCATAGTCGAGGCGTGTGAATTTTGCTATTATTTCGGCGTACTAAGGTACGTCGTAATGATAGTAAAATACGCGATAACGAAGAAAATGAATAGTTTTTACTTAACCATCAATATTTTATCTTTGTCAGGAAGGCCTGCATTTGATTGAGCATGCTCTTAACCTGATCGTCTGGAATTGAGTCGCCTGCTCCTTTGACTGCAGTATCGTAGAGCTCGAGCCAGGTGATGACCGCTTTGTTGTCCTGCCTGTCGTAGAGTTTCTTCTTGTAAGCCTCTCCCGTCAGTTGCAGTCCTTTTTTGGGCACGGCTTTGCCCTGGAATTCATTGTTCAGTGGTATGCCTCTGGCGAGGCAGAGACTGCGGAGTTCCTTTTCGAGGATGGCGCCGGCGATGACCGCGGCTGCCCGGGGGTTGTCCTGCTCATATTGCATGCGGGCGAGATTGGGTTTTAACTGATCCCCCTTCAAAGGAAACATTATGCCTTTGAGCAAATCCAGTCTTGAAAAAAGGCGAAATATTGTTGTATAATTTAGTTCCTGCAGGATACGGTTCTCCATAGTACTGAAAATAAGTACTGTCAAGAGTTCCGTTGCGACCTTGTCCGTAAACCTGCTGAATTTCGGGTAATTTATTGATTTTGGTAACGGAAAAACTGTTGCTGTAACTCACTTTCATCTCTCCTGCCTTACCACGTTTGGTGGTAATAACAATAGCGCCGTTAGAGGCATCGATACCATAAAGCGATGTGGCTTCGGGACCTTTTAAAACAGTCACCGACTCAATATCTTCGGGATTGATATCCGCGCCGCGGTTAGAAAAGTCAACGCCCCTGTTTTCAAGCGACTGACCACTTGTAGTTGCCGTTGCAAAACTGCTTGTTGCGAAGGTCTTGTTGCTGTAAGGTAGTCCGTCGACAATATACAAAGGCTCATTACTCCCTGAAAGTGAGCTGATACCACGAATAACTACTGTTGAAGATGCCCCTGGCAGTCCGGAAGATTGGTTCACCTGTAACCCGGCTACGCGTCCCTGTAATGCATCTACAAAGTTCGTACGCTGGCTGCGCAAAATCTCATTACCCTTCACCTCGGTTACCGTGACACCAAGATTTTTTTTATCTTCCTTGATGCCTAATGCAGTTACCACAACTTCCTTCACAGACTGGAAGTCGGTTTCCATCCTGATGTTTAACTGGGCAGACTTTCCTACCGTAACTTCATTTGGCCTGTAACCCACAAAAGTGAATACCAGAACCTGGCCGGCAGCCGCTTTTATACTATACATCCCTGAACCATCAGTTGCAGCCCCCTGGTTCGTACCCTTGATTACAACGGTAACTCCCGGAAGGGATTCATTTGTTTTGGCATCAACAACCTGGCCTTTAATAACAGGTGTTTGTGCAGTAGAGACATGAGGAAACATGATCCCTATTCCCATTAAACACAGTAAGAGGATTGTTTTCATTTCATTTTGTTTTTGGTTTTTGAAAATTTAACTTA
>JBBRDD010000269.1:0-5869 GCA_038204235.1 Desulfobulbales bacterium | reverse complement strand
GAGAAAATCTCTGGTTAAAAAAGCTGTCCGCCACGTGGACCGTTGGTGGGGGGTCATGATCCCGAATCTGCTGGCGGCCACGACCCTCGTCAGTGGTGCTGTGCTGCTTTTTTCCGGGGCCACCCCGACTATGCCCGGACGCCTGCACTGGCTCTACGAAATTCTCCCTCTGCCGGTCATTGAATTATCCCATTTCCTCGGCAGCCTGATCGGTATCTGCCTGCTGGTGCTGGCGAAGGGGTTGCAGCGACGAATTGATGCCGCCTATGTCCTGACGGTGGTTTTTCTCGGGGTTGGCAGCATTCTCTCGCTGCTCAAGGGCCTGGACTACGAGGAGGCCGCAATCCTTGGCCTGATGCTGGTGGCGTTGCTTCCCTGCAGGCGTCATTTTTATCGGCGGGCATCGTTATTGGATGATTCATTGGGGGTGGGCTGGACCATTACTATCATACTGGTACTGGCCAGCTCCATCTGGCTGGGAATTTTTGTGTATCAGCATGTCGATTATTCCAATGAGCTCTGGTGGCAGTTCGCCCTGGATGCCAATGCGCCCAGATTCCTTCGCGCCGCGGTCGGCAGCACCGTTCTGCTCTTGATTCTGATGCTGGCGAGATTACTGGGACCTGTCCCCAAAGATCCAGATATACCGGGACATGAGGAATTGGACCTGGTTCGGCAGGTTATCAGCAAGACTCCGTCAACAGTACCTAATCTTGCCCTGCTTGGTGACAAAATGCTGCTGTTTGACGACCAGCGCAGCGGTTTTGTCATGTATGGAGTCGCCGGTCGTGCCTGGGTGGCTCTGGGCAATCCGGTCGGATCTCCCGCAGTAGCTCGAGAACTGGCCTGGAAATATCGCGAACTGGTAGAACGGCACGGTGGCCAGACAGTTTTCTACGAAGTCGACACCACCATGCTGCATGTCTATCTGGACATGGGCCTGACCCTTTTTAAACTTGGCGAGAATGCCAGTGTATCCCTGCCAGACTTCTCCCTGGAGGGAAGAGAAGGCAAAGGGTTGCGCTACACTCACCGCCGGTTCACCAAGGCGGGCTGCGTTCTTGAAGTGCTTCCTGCCACCGCCGTCCCTGAGCTATTGCCGGAATTGCGCAGCATTTCCGATGACTGGCTCCAGGCCAAGAATACCCGCGAAAAGAGATTTTCTCTGGGCTGTTTTAACGAGCAATATCTGGTTAACTTTCCTGTTGCCGTGGTAAAGCAGCAGGGAAAGATAGTCGCCTTTGCCAATCTCTGGAGGGGGGCAGACAAGCAGGAACTATCACTGGATCTGATGCGTTTTGGATCGCAGGCCCCACATGGAATCATGGAATATCTCTTCATCGGCGTCATGCTGTGGGGGAAAGAGCAGGGCTATCAATCCATGGATCTTGGCATGGCCCCCCTCTCCGGCCTGGAGAGCCGTTCTTTTGCCCCTCTCTGGAATCGGATCGGGGCGATGGTTTTCCAGCACGGGGAACATTTTTACAACTTCGAGGGATTACGCGACTACAAGAAAAAATTCAATCCCCTCTGGGAACCGCGCTACCTTGTTTGTCAAGGCGGCTTTTTGACCATGCCGTATGTCCTGATAAAAACCGCCGCCCTGATCAGTGGTGGTATCAAAGGAGTGATCACCAGATGAGCTGGATTACGTAACGGGTTACTGGCAATTATTGCTCAAGGTTGGAACAAGGGCTCTATCATATAGGCATAGAGAGCAGTCGAACATCTGCCGGATGAATTTGGTTCTGCCAAGACAGATTTTTATCAAGAATTGCCCACAACAGTGCAACAGCTGATAGAATCAAAAACACCACCTGTTATCCAGTAGTTGATGAATTTCAGAAACCAGGTTATTTCATATTTTACTTATAATTCTTTCTCTTTTTGTGCCCTGCCTTCTCCCCGTCACCGGCATCACCGGTTTTCCCTTCCTCCACAACTATCTCGTGGTACTTCTTTTTAATCTCAGAGATATCGACGGTCGGTTCCGGAAATTTCATGTCCAGAGAGTCCAGGGTCTCTGAGACTATTTTGGAAATCGCCAGATTACGGAACCATTTATGGTTTGCGGGAATGATGAACCATGGTGCATGTTTGGTACTGCACTTGCTTAACGCATCCTCAAAAGCCTCTGTGTAGGCATCCCAGTAAGGACGTTCTGCATAATCCCCATCGCTGATTTTCCAGTGACGGGTCGGGTCATCGATTCGCTGTTTGAAGCGTTTGAGCTGTTCTTCGGGGTCAATATGCAGATAAAACTTCAGGATATGGGTGCCGTTTTCATAGAGCATCCTTTCAAAGTCATTGATATGCTCATAGCGTCCGGACCAAATGTCTTTCGGTACCATATTATGGACGCGCTGCACCAGAACATCCTCATAGTGAGAGCGGTTGAAGATTGCCACCTGTCCCCTGCCCGGTGTAGCCTTGTGGTAACGCCAGAGAAAGTCATGGGCAGCTTCTTCTTTGGAAGGAACCTTAAAGCCGGTAACCGTACAGCCCTGGGGATTCATACCCGTCAGTACGTGATTGATCGTGCCGTCTTTTCCAGCAGCGTCACGCCCCTGCAAAACGATGAGCAGGGATCGCCTGCTCTCCGCATAAAGCAGGTACTGCAGTTCCTCCATCTTCTTCACATAGCGTTTCATTTCAGGCAAAGCATGCTTGTGGGATTCATGCTGATCTGAAAAACCGGGGTCGATTTTGCTCAGATTGATCCTGCTGCCCGGTTTTACGCAGAACTTTTTGAGGTAGTCCATAGTATTCATTTCCATATGTGAAGATTTATGCTTTGAATCATTCCCAATCCGGGGTTAGTGACTCTCCCGGCGATACGCTGCCAGGAGATCCTGCAGGTTGGCAAAATACTCATCCTTTCCAAAAAGCTCGACCAGTCTGTTGGCACTCTCAGCTCTGACATTCTCCATCATTTCGGCCAGTACCAGACGTACCCCTTTCTGGTGCAGCTGAAAATGCAGGGAACGCAGGGTTTCGCCTGCAGAATAATCCACATCATCCACTGCCGAGGCATCAATGCAGAACCAGCGCAATTTTGGATCCGCCTGATCGACTAATTGCGCGACCTCGGCAACGAGCTGATAGCAATTGGCAAAATACATGCTGTGAGTGAAATGATAAATCATCAGTCCAGGCAGGGCCTGCGCCTGGCTCGAGACCGGGTGCCGGGACATAATACCGGTCGCTCCCGGCACCAGTAATAAGTTCTTTGGATGGTAACCACGCCGGGTATGGTCGATCAGCGACAGGACGATCGCTACAACGATACCTTGTTCCACCCCGACAAACACTACCATAATCATGGTAATCAGAGCTACCCAGAACTCGGAACGGCGCTGGTTGTAGATCCTGCGCAAACCTTTAAGGTCGATCAGATCAAGTCCAATCAAGAAAACCACCGCCGACAACACTGCATCCGGCATATAGGCCAGGGGACCGGTGAGAAATAACAACACCAGCAAAACGATGACCGCCGTAAAAATCAGTGCCAACTGGCTGCGTCCACCGGCACTGTCCACCATCTGGGTCTTGGTAGGGCTGCCGTTGACCACAAAGGTCCCGGACAAGCCGGCAGCAATATTGGCCATGCCAAGGCCCACCAGATCGGTATCCTCGTTGAAGCTCTCGTTGTAACGGGCAGCATAGGCACGGGAGGTCGCGGCGCTCTGAGCCAGAATAACCACAAACATGGCAAAGGCGGTAGGCACAAGCCTGATGGTCAGTTCCCAGCTCCAATTCACCGGCGGCAACCCGAGATGCGGCAATCCACCCGGCACTTTTCCCAGTACAGGCAGATGGATTGCCAGATCCAGAGCCCAGCTTAAGATAATGGCACCGATAACCGCAATCAACGCTCCGGGGATTTTATGCGATATTTTCCTGGCACCTACCGTAATCACCAGCACGGCCAGAGCTGTCCCCATTGCATAGCCATTGACATCCTGGAGCTGCTGCAGGTCATTGATGATTTTCTGCAATGTGCCATGTCCGCCCCCTTTCATCCCGAGCATTCCAGAAATCTCGCCCAGGGCAACCTGTATGCCAACTCCGGCCAGAAAGCCTGTCAGCACCGTGCGGGAGAGAAAATCCGCCATAAATCCCAGGCCGATTATTCGCGCCAGGATAAGAAAAACAGCGGCCATAAGTGCCAGTACTCCGGCGAGCGCCAGATACATTTCTGAGCCTGTGGTTGCCAACCCTGCAAGACCGGATGCAAGAATTGCCGCGGTCGCCGAATCGGCCCCTACCACCAGGTGACGTGAAGAGCAGAAAATGGCGAACATTGCCATGGGAAGGAGGATGGTATAGAGGCCGGTAATCAATGGCGTGCCGGAAATCTTCGTGTAGCCCATCACTTCCGGAATGGCCAGAGCGGCCAGGGTAAGACCGGCAACCAGTTCGGCGGGGATCTGACTTCCTTTGATCGGCAGTACACCCTGCAATATCGGCCAGCGGAAACCAGCAGATGTTTGCCGTATGAGTGGTTGGTGGGGCTGACCTGTTTTTTTCACTGGAGTGTTTTATCTTCCGGCTTTGTTTTTTCTCGTACAATCTTATGATGCAGCTCGACTGTCAGCATCTCAATGCGCTGGCTCAGTTGTTGCGTCAGTTGAGTGAGTTGGGTGTTTTGCTGGAGTAATTCTACCAGTTGTTCCGTATGTTTTTCATTGATTGCAAGACGCTGGTCATTGGCCATGGCCAGATCCTCACGATGGCGGGCATCAGCATCGGCATGAACCTTGTCCCGGTCCGCCTGGCGTGTCTGGGCGAGCAAAATAAGCGGTGCTGCATAGGCTGCCTGCAGACTGAAGGCCAGATTCAGCAGAATGAAAGGATAGACGTCGAACTTGGTAAACCCTAGTGCATTCACGCAGATCCAAATGGCTACGATAATGGTCTGTGCCACAAGGAAAACCGGTGTTCCAAAAAAGCGGGCAAAGGCTTCCGCCTTCAGGGCGAACCAGTCATCACCGAAAAGTGAGGCAAGATGCTTGTATGGCACGTGAAAGCGAAAATAGTGGTGGTTTAATTTATCCGAGGTTGGCTCGGTAATTGATATTTTTCCGTCTGGTTTCATAGAACAATTCTCACTTCATTTGGGGATTTTGCCGCGCCATAAAAATGTCTGAACCACTATCCCACTGACAATGAAGATTGCATAGAGGATAATCTCAGCCTGAGGACTCCAGTTCAAGACCTGGACGAGAAGAGTAGCACCAACCAGCGAGGAGAGGAAAATTAGAGCCCAGCCAGATAGTACCAAAACCCACCCCTGTCGCAGTAATGGCAGGGGCAGGCGAAATATTTCAGTTACCAGGACCTGCTTTATAAATATCGCTTAACGACCTGAGTCTTCTCTGTCAAATTTTCTTTTCGATTGAGATTGGGGTCCATGTTGCTGCATTTGTCGCTGATTGTCCTCACCCGATGGCCTCTGTTGATATTGTCGCGGCCCCTTATATCGCGGTTCCTCTCTGTAGAGTCGAGGGCGGTAGTTCTCAACCCCCCAACTTCCTCGCTTTTCCCAGTGTCGATCATTGTGCCATGTCTGCCAGTTCCGATGCAGTCGCTTCACCGGGATCCTTTCATGGCTCCATCGGTTTCCGTGCCAGTTAGAGCCTTTGTAGAACCGTCTCCAACCAGGATCAACATTACGATAAAAAGTCGGCACTCTATCGTAGTATGCCCAACCACGATCATAATGATTTGATCGATACCAGCGCCCCTGCCACGGACGCCACCACCAGCCATCAGAGAAGAAGATATCTACGTTTACATCAGGAACAGCGTAGGCATATGTACCCGGTAAGGCAATAACCGCCGGGGGTGCGGCGAAGACTATGGGGGG
>JBBRDD010000268.1:0-5873 GCA_038204235.1 Desulfobulbales bacterium | reverse complement strand
GGGAAAATCCGGAGACAGTATATTTAACTCTGTATCGAATAGAAAGTTTTCTATCCTGTCTCCAGATCCGGGATGAATTCAGTTAACTCCCATATCAGCACATTATTTGGTCATCAAGACTTCTTAATAGGCTGTTTATCAGCCTTTTTTTTGTCTGTTTGACTCTGCTTTTGGTTGGTTTGTTTCTGACTTTTTTCCTTATCTTTTTTTCCGCCTTTGTCTCCCATGATATTTCTCCTTTTCTGTTGTAAAAAAATAGAAATTTATACTTCGAAAAACCGGACCAATGCTAGGACTGATGACAAGTTTACTGACTATGACATGAGGAACTCTTTCAAGCGACACCTAGTTCTTCCGAAGCCATAGCAGTCCCTTTTAATTCCTAGATATTTTGCTGTTTCCCTTTACGGGTTAAGATCAAATCAGATTGTATTGTTACCACCTACTATTTGTTATTACAACTGGTTATTCTCGCAAGTTCGGGAGGTTGCCTGGTGCGGTCATTGTTAACAGTTGCCAAGGATGGGTGATGGGAAGGGAAGGGGGCCATCGCAACAAGACTGAAGAAATCTCGAAAGGTACCCCAGGATGTAAATGTAAATCCTTTATACAATAACCATCCTATGCAGGGAACAGCTGCAGAAGGATTCAAGATGGCATTGGTGACCTGGATGGGCGTTTAGCTGGTCACGATGCTCAGATTTTTTATATCCTGCATGATGAAATCATTGTCGAAGCGAGGGAGGATGTTGCTGACTGCGTTGCTGCTGTCGCTAAGGACTATGCTTCATACTGCACCTCTTTCGTGTGATCAGGCAGGAATTTGACATTTCCGTGTCTTTTTGATTGATTATGATGCTGATGTTTAACCGGCCTATCAGCACCGGGCGGTTCGAAGAGACATTGTTGTTTATCATTATAGACATGCCCTTTCAGAAGGCCATGCCTACGCCATACCTTTACGGTGGCAGTAGAGACATCAAGGGTGTCCGCCATTTCTTCAACTGTCAGCAAACCTCGTTTACGAAGCCGGTGCCATCGATCTTTCAAACCGTATTCTCTGCAGATATTGCCGACAAGTATTCCAGTGAACGATCTCCTCTTACCGGAATGTAATCCCTCATCATTGAGCCGTGATGCGATTTGTTCATACGTGAGGTCGTCCAGAAGCCGATCAATGTGGGCTATGACCTTCTCTGGCGTCTGCCATGTCTTATAAGCCGGCAGAGGTATAGTGGCTTCCAGGGTTTTGGTTGTGCCACCCTTGAAGCGAACCTGCACCATTATGTTCTCTATGCGGGTGAGAGTGACATCTTCTACAAGCAGGCGTACCATCCGCTTGCGATCCCGGTCAAGTGTATTGGGGGCTTGCCACAGTTTCGGAAAATCTGTGGTGAGGGCAAGGATTTGTACGCGCTTTTCTTCACTGATCATGAGACGGTCAGATCGACTTTGCCGATCGGCTTCTTCCTGGGTCTGCTCTAAATCGCGCAGTTTTTGATTCCATTCCGCCTCCAGTACATCTGCAACGAGCCGGTTGTTGGGATCAACCTGCATATAGCGACGGCGGGCAAGGTCCGCTTCGTAACGAACACGATCCACCTGTTTGGCGCGTAAACTATCAGCCTCGTCGAGCCTTTTCGAGAGCTCCTCTTGAACCGCAAGAGCCACATCGAGTGCCATCGGCGTCATGGTTTCCATCAAGAGTTCTCCAATGGCGCGATCTACATTGGTTCCGGGTATTATCTGACAAGATTTCCGTCCATTCTCGATGCCATCACTCTGGCAGGTGTATTGCGGCAACAGGTTGCCTTGCCGCTGATGATAACGAATTGTCATGCGACTACCGCAAATTCCGCAGATCACAATTCCCTGCAGCAGCGCAGGACCTTCTCGCGGCGGACTCTTGGACCGATCCAATCCGTGGGCCTGGGCACATTCCCGAAGTCGGCGCTGATTATCCTCATATTTCTCAAAGGATATATAGCCTTCATGAACCCCTGGCACCAGCGAGAGCCACTCTTCTCTTGGGCGCTTCCTGAATACTGTTTTGCCGTCCACACCTTTGCGGGACTGCATCCGTCCGAACACAAAAGCACCCGCATATCTCGGGTTGTGCAAGAGATTAAGCGTACGGGAATGGCACAATTCTCCCCAGACAAGCTCACCTTTGTTCGGCCCCTTTCGCAGGCGGCGAGGGAACAGCACCTTCTGGTCTCTGAAGTACTTGACCGTCTGATAAGCTGAGCCCAGCCGGAGAAAAGTCTGGAAAAACAAGGCAATGGTCTCGCGCACCTGGGAGTCCGGGTCCAGGTGAACCCTTTTCTGCTCATCGTAGATAAAGCCTACAGGCAAAGGCGATGCCAGTTCTCCGCGTTTTGCCTTGTTGAGGATCCCTCCCTGCAGCCGGGCCCGCAAAAAATGGAGTTCCGCCTCACTCATCGTGCCTTTTAGGCCTAACAGCAGGCGGTCGTTAAAGTCGTTGGGATCATAAAGACCATCTTCGTCCAGGATGAGCGCTTCGGTAAGGGCGCATAGTTCCAAAAGACGGTGCCAGTCGGTGCAGTTTCTGGCCAGACGAGATACCTCCAGGCCGAGTACAACCCCTACGTTGCCAAGGCTCACCTCGGTGATCAACCGCTTGAATCCTTCTCTATCAACTGCTGAAGCGCCGGACTGACCGAGGTCGGTGTCGATCACGTGAACCCGTTCAATCGGCCAGCCCAATGCTACAGCCCTCTGTCGGAGGGCATATTGGCGCTTCGTGCTCTCGGTGTTCTCGAAGACCTGCCTTACGGTTGATTGGCGGACATAGAGATACGCATCCTTTTTGAGGTGCGAGCTTCTGATCTTTGAATGGGCTTCAGTCAGCATTTTCCTCCCTCCTTTACGCAAGATAACGCCATGCCTGCCAGGATCATTACCACATCCGGCGCCAGAGAAGATCGGTACTGCCTGGTGTTGCCTCCTGCAGGCACCTCCACTGCCGGCTCATAACCTCCCCATGCCCTAATCCAAGCTGACATCCCTTGCTGTACGAACAGCCCCAGTCCGGGTCCGGTTGCCAGTCGATCCAAGGCCTGGCTCCTTAGTTGCTCATAACGTTCAACGGCTGTTCGATAATTTTTCCAAGCTATCTCAAATTTCGGCGTTTTTTTTGTCGTCGCGCCAGGGCTCGCTCGATGCTGCGCGGGTGGACAGAGATATCGAAACGAACTTTGATGAACTCGGCTAGGACAGGAGGTTGAAGCGTCGGATCTTCGGCTAAAGCTGATTCTACAAAGGCAATTAGCTCCTCTGAGAGTTTGTGGGCAGATTTCGGTCCGCGCAGCTTGGGGAAAAGTCCTCCAAGCCCTTCCTCTTCGAACCTCTTTACTGTCTGGTAGAAGGTAACACGTGAAAAGCCGAAGGCCCGGGCGGCAGAAGTGGCCGGCAAGCCCTCGATTTGATGCCGACGCAGCATCTCGTACTTGACCTGCAAGAGATCCCGTGGATCGAAAAATTCGTTTTCCTGAAACAGGGAATCCTTGACGTCTTCCGGACGGGGGTTGAGAATACCCTGCTCGTCCAGCGCTTTGGCCTTGGGGTCGTAGGAGGATGATTTCGACATCGGAATCTCTTAGAAAATTTTTGGCAGTGTCCGTAAATACAATTATGTCAACTATTCTCCATTTGTCAACATTTTTATATCCCAAAGTCAAGAATTTATTATGGTATAATGCAAATGCTTTACAGCATTCACATGCATATTCCGGCATAATTGTATTTACATTATCGGCATATTTTACTTTACACATTTCCCAGCCTCCTTCTCACGATCGGAAGACTCAGAGATGCCGGTAAGCAAACGACACAATTCCAAAAGATCAATAATCCGGAATGGAGAGCGCCTGGCGGCGACTGCTACAAAAGGATCTTGGCCGAGAAAATCTGTCCAACCAGCCGGAACCTGGCACAATTTTCCCGACTCGTCATGATAGTAGACACGGTCCTCTCCCCATGTATGCCTGTAGGTAACCAGGGTGTAAGATTTTCCGTAAAGGGGATGGAAGGGATGGGTGATTTGAAAAGTTTCTGCCTCACCCTTGCATAGGGGAGTAGTTGACGGTTCAGACCAAGGAATGTATGGAGAGAACGTTTGCTGCAATCTTTCCTGAGGTACCTTTTGTCGTAATTCTGGAGATCAAGGATACGTGGGGGACGATCATTTACAAAAACTTCAAATTACTGTTTTTGAGCGGTTTCTATCTGTCGAATATCATTGGTTGGATGTGATAGGGATTAACTGTATTGCTCGTATTTGATGGGTGGAATAGCAGGAATTAGCTATAGAAATCGTGACACGATCTGACAGTTTTCACTAACAGGTTTTGATTACCTCTTACAGATACTCGTAAACGATAGTGCGGACCGCAAAAGCGAGTGCTAAACTTGGATTTGGGTTTCTCGCGATCCTCTAACACCGAAGATGGCCAGATGAGTGGTTACCGACAAAAAAAAGGAGATGAGCATGGAAAAGATGAATCTGAAAGAGACTGGCGTTTTTATACGTGACGATCTTCGTCTTAAAACCTTCCCTGTAGCTGTCAAGTTCCTGCAAGACGAATCTGCATTTCCTGAGAAGGCTCGCCGACCCTCAACTGCGATGGGCAAAAGGATCGCTATCTGTCAAGGTGTTACCATGGCTCGCAACTATGGCTGGACAATTGGACTTACCAGAGAAGATATAATCTGTGTGCCAGCTGCAATAGCTTTTGGATTCAGTGATGCAACAGACCCCTCTTTATCGCTTGCCGGTCTTTTTCGTGAAGTAGGTTTTTCCGGTAACGATGATCTCTCCAGCAAAGAGATATCTTCTATGAGCAGATTCGAAAACGGAGAAATAAAAGGGATTGTATTGGCTCCCATGGAAAAAGTAACTTTTGAACCAGATATCATTATCATCTATGGCAATCCCGCTCAAATGATGCGTTTGGCTCAAGCGTGGTCATATGTAACCGGAGAACGCCTCACTGGTGAATTTGGAGGTAAGGTGGAGTGTGATGATTATCTCATTGCCCCTTTTAAGATGCAATGCCCCAGGATGGTCATTCCCGGAAATGGTGAACGTGTTTTTGCCGCTACTCAGGATGATGAGATGGTCCTGGCACTTCCAATCAAAGTAAGCGCCAAGGCAACCACATCTTTTTTCGCGCGCGCGACTATGTCACAATGAGGCAACCTAAAATTATCAAGGAGGATGCCCATGACAACATCATCGCCCACCCGACAAAATCAATCCAACAATACTTTGCGGCATTGGAAGGTGCACGTTGGAGCGCTTAAACAAAGTGGATTAAACCGTGCAGAATACTGCAGACAGCACAAGCTTTCCTACCACACCTTGACCTATTGGCAGCGGAAACTATCCCGCACGCAAACAACGAGTAACGAAACGACCCTTGTGCCGGTACCTTTCAAGGCTATTTTCAACCAGCACTCAGTCGAGCCGGCACGAGCTGCTTTAAAAATTATTTTGTCGGATAAAATTGCGATTGAAGTTGGCGAAAATTTTTCTTCGGCAACTTTGGTGAGGCTTCTTGCTACCCTGGAGCATCGATAATGTTTGCGCCTGCCAATCCTGCTCAAGTTTACATAGCTACCGGCATTACCGATATGCGTAAATCAATCAACGGTCTGTCGATTTTGGTCAGCGAGCAACTGGAACTTGATCCTTTATCCGGCCATCTCTTTGCTTTTTGCAATCGCAAGCGCGATATCATCAAGATTTTATATTGGGATATCAACGGGTTCTGTCTTTGGCAAAAACGTTTGGAAAAACACCGATTCCAGTGGCCTGAGACTAAGGAAAGTGTGCTTGGTATTTGTGGACG
>JBBRDD010000267.1:0-5915 GCA_038204235.1 Desulfobulbales bacterium | reverse complement strand
TCGCCTACGGCTGCAGCGGATACGCTGCTTAGATTTTTGAGAGTAAACGACAGATAATTACGGCAGGTTTTTGTGAATATGCTGCCGGCTCTATTTTTTGTACCAGCCTGAGTATTGAATATAATTCTCGGCAATCCTTGCAATTTCCCCGGAGATCTGCTGCTGACTGATGTCCTTTATTTTTTTAGCGGGTACCCCGGCATAAATGACCCCTGATGCAACATGGGTTCCCTGAGTAACAACCGCACCGGCGGCAATTATGGTGTTACTCTCCACTACACAGTTGTCCATAACAATGGCCCCCATCCCAATCAGTACATTATCGTGAATGGTACAGCCATGAACAATGGCGTTATGCCCCACTGAAACGTTATTACCTATACTAGTCGGATATTTCTGGTAGGTACAGTGCACGACCGCCCCATCCTGAATGTTCACTTTGTTGCCAATCCGGATAGAGTGCACGTCACCTCGAATCACCGCATTATACCAGACTGAACACTGATCACCCATTACCACGTCACCGACAACCACCGAGTTTTCAGCCAGGAAACAATCCGTACCAAATTGCGGAGTGTGCCCGTTCAACTCTTTAATGATCATCGCGACCTCAGAACTGGTAGGATTTCGTACAGGGAATTCGATTGCCTCCGAAAAGAGACACAAGACCGAACGCGAGACACCGCAAGAAAATACCTTGCTGTGTCTCGCGTGAAAGGTGAGAAAGAATAAATCAGCTTATAATACAGAGCACAGCGCCTTTGGCCACCGTATCTCCACTGGCAAATTTGATGCCGCTCACCGTTCCGTCACAAGGAGCAGTCAAGGCATTCTCCATTTTCATCGCCTCGAGGACGACCAGGGTATCACCTTTTTTGACCGCATCGCCGGCCTTCTTCTCATATTTAACGATCATTCCCGGCATCGGGGCAAGAAGCAAGGTACCGCCCGCCGGTGCAACCGGTTCTGCAGCAGGCGCGGCTACGGGAGCGGCAGCCACTGCTTGAGCAGGAGCAGGAGCCGCTGCAGCCCGCGGGGCTACGGGAACTGCCTGCATATCCCCGGTCGGATCCACTTCGACATTGAAATACTCGTTGTCGACAAAGACATTAAAAGTTCTCAGCGCCGCAGATTTTTGCGGAGTATCACCTTTCGCCTCAATCAGTTTACCGGCCTTGGCTTTCTTGATGATTTCATCTTTTTTCTTAACATCTTCCATGGTAATTGGCTTTACGCTTGCCGGTGGCTCAGATTTACCATATTTCCATTCAAGAAATTTTCTGCCGGTAACCGGAAATTGAGCATAGAGGATCAAATCATCCATATCAACAGCCAGATCACCGATCTCGGCTTTAGCCTTTTCAAGCTCCGGCTCAAGCACTTCTGCCGGACGACAGGTAATCGGCGTTTCTCCACGTGGGTATCCTTTCAGGGCTTTCTTCTGGAGCTCAGCATCGATAGGCACCGCGGTTTTCCCATACAGGCCGTAACAGAGATCCTTCACCTGTCCGGTGATCATCTTATACCGCTCATCGGGGGTGTCATGCAGGACATTATTGACCGTCTGGACGCCGACGATCTGACTGGTAGGCGTAACAAGTGGAATTTGCCCCAGGTCTTTACGGACTCTCGGCAGTTCCTTATAGACCTCACCAATCTTATCCAGGGCGTCCATTTCGCGCAGCTGATTGACCAGATTCGACAACATGCCACCAGGAGTCTGATGGAGAAGAACGTTAATGTCAATAACGGAGACTTTTGAATCATCCAGCAGATGTTTATACTTCGGCATCACATCTTTTTCCAAAATCTCATTGATGACGGCCAATTTTTTAATATCGAAACCCGTATCACGACTTGTGCCGAGAAGCGCCATTACGAATGGTTCCACTGCAGCATGTGATGTTCTATAGGCATAAGGTGTCATACAGGTGTCAATAATATCGACGCCAGCCTCAATCGCCTTCAAGTGGGTCATCGGCGACATACCGGAAGTGAAGTGACTATGCAGGTGAATAGGAACCTTCACCGCTTTTTTCAAGGCCTTGACCAGCGGATAGGCATCATACGGCGCCAACAAGCCCGCCATATCCTTAATACAGACAGAATCTGCACCCATGCTCTCCAGTGATTTCGCCCTGTCTACATAGTAGTCAAGGTTATAGACTTCTCCCCCGAGACGAGGTTCGGTAAGGGTGTAACAGATGCAGCCCTGGAAATGTTTACCGCTCTTCTTGATTTGCTTGACAACGGTTTCAAAATTGCGGTAATCGTTCAAGGCATCAAAGGTCCTGAATATATCCATACCGTTTTCCGCCGCACGATCCACGAAGGCATAGGCCAGATCATCTGCATAGTTGCGGTAACCAACCAAGTTTTGTGCCCTCAGCAACATGGAAAAAGGGGTCTTTTTAATATACCGTTTCAGGGTGCGCAGGCGTTCCCAGGGATCCTCATTAAGGAAGCGGTGCATGGTATCAAATGTTGCTCCACCCCATGTTTCAATCGCCCAAAATCCAATTTCGTCCATCAACTCAGCCACCGGAATCATATCTTCCGTACGTCCACGAGTCGCAAAAAGCGACTGATGCCCATCACGAATTGACAGATCCATTATTTTCACAGGATTCTTAGCTTTTGGCCGGTCTGCGGAATAATTCAATGGGGTCATTTTTACTTGATCACTCATTCTATTTCTCCTATCGCCTAATCTTTAAACTGTAGATTCTACTAAAAACGAGTAAACGTTCTTAATTGGATTAATCTCCGCATGGCCATCATTTCCTGACTACCACTCTGTGCCCACGGACTGTACGCGACGCCACCAGTCTCCCGCAAGGAAGCCTGCTGCTCGCATAAAACTGCCTCTTCCTGTTGAAGATAGAGACTTACAGCAGCCAGGGCAGCGGCCATTTTCTTTTTTTTATCTGCCATCAACTCACCCACTGATTATTTTGTCTTAAGGTCACCTTCTTCAACTCAAGAACCTGTACCTTGGGTGGCATAAAAGTTTCGAACATTTCGCCATGCAACAGCGAAAGGCAATTTTATGCGCTATACATAGCATAGTCAGTTTCCTGACCAAGCAGTTTGTCTATTTGCATCTGAATTTCGATACGCTTGGGGTTATTTACCCAACTATTCCAATCTTCTACCGAACGCCAGCTACTAATCACCATGCATTCATCATTTTTATCGATGCGAGTGAGGGTTTCACCTGAAATATAGCCCGGCTGTTCAAGAGTAAGCGCCCGTAATCTTTTCAAAAGAAGGGTCAGTTCAATAGCGTTCTGATTCTGCACCTTCCGTTTTATAAAAATTTTTACTGTCATGTGCATCTCCTCATTTCTGATCAAACAGAACTCTGCTCAATTATAATGGTATATTACCGTGTTTTTTCATTGGATTGGTATCACGTTTATTCTGCAACAACTCCAGAGCCCTGATGATCCTGACCCGAGTTCTAGCCGGCTCAATAATATCGTCGATATATCCGCGCTGGGCGGCAACATATGGATTTGCGACAGTGTCCTGATACTCTTTTTCCTTTTCTTTTAAAAATGCAGCAGGATTTTCTGCTTTCTTGGCCTCTCTGCCATACAATACTCCTACCGCACCGGTTGCACCCATTACGGCAATTTCAGCACTTGGCCAGGCATAATTGATATCTCCCCGGAGATGCTTGGAAGACATTACGCAATAGGCACCACCATATGCTTTTCTCGTAATAACGGTAACTTTTGGAATAGTAGCTTCGGCGAAGGCATAGAGTATCTTGGCGCCATTCCTGATCACTCCACCATATTCCTGGGCTGTTCCGGGCAAAAATCCTGGAACATCGACAAAGGTTACCACCGGGATATTAAAACAGTCACAGAATCGAACAAATCGAGCACCTTTGATCGACGAATCGATGTCAAGCACCCCGGAAAGATGTAAAGGCTGATTAGCGACAATACCGACACTCATCCCGTTGTACCGGGCAAAGCCTACTATCAGATTTGGAGCGAAGCTTTCTTTAATCTCAAAAAAGTCACGATCATCAACAGTCTGGAGGATAATCTCCTTCATGTCATAGGCCGCATTATTATTTTCCGGCAGAATCGCATTGAGCTCTACCGAGTCACGATTTCTTGGATCCGTGGATGGCACATGCGGAGGATTCTCCATATTGTTTTGCGGCAGGAAGGAGAGCATTTTTCTGATATACTCAATAGCATCGGCACCCGATGTTGCTGCGTAATCGGACACACCGCTGCGACTGGCGTGCATTATCGCTCCACCCAATGCTTCCGTGGTAACATCTTCAAAGGTCACTGATTTAACAACCTTCGGTCCGGTGAGAAACATATAGGACTGATTCTGAACCATTATGACAAAATCGGTCAGCGCAGGAGAATACACCGCTCCGCCGGCACAGGGTCCAAAAATAGCCGATATCTGCGGCACCACACCGGAAGCCATGACGTTGCGCTGAAAAATTTCCGAGTAGCCGGCAAGACTCTCAATGCCTTCCTGAATCCGGGCTCCACCGGAATCGTTAAGACCGATTACCGGTGCACCGTTTTTCATGGCGAGATCCATTATCTTACAGATCTTTTCAGCAAATGTTTCTGATAGAGAACCACCAAGCACCGTAAAGTCCTGGGCGAAAACATAAACAATACGGCCGTTTACAGTACCATGCCCGGTTACCACGCCGTCGCCCGGAAAGACTTGTGTGTCCATGCCGAAATCCCTGCATCGATGGGATTTGAACATGTCGAATTCTTCAAACGATCCTTTATCCAGCAGCAGATCAATACGTTCCCGGGCAGTCATCACCCCTTTTTCATGCTGCTTGTCTATCCTTTTCTGACCACCACCCAGTCGGGCTTCAGCCCTGAGTTTCCTCAGGTGTTCCAATTGGTCATTTGTCTTCATTGTGTCTCCTTGAAACAAAATTCACAGTGCACCTTGCAGCTCACCATCATTTCCGGCCAGATAATCAGGAAAAAACTTCCTTACATAATTTGCCTAAAGTACCGAGATCTTCACATACATAAAGACCGGCGTTTTGCATGGCTTCGATCTTCGCAGTGGCAGTGCCCTGCCCTCCGCTTACAATTGCCCCAGCATGGCCCATACGTCTGCCGGGAGGGGCAGTCAAACCGGCAATAAATCCAACCACCGGTTTTTTCATGTTGGCCTTTATCCAGGCTGCCGCTACTTCTTCTGCATTACCACCGATCTCACCAACCATAACCACCGCTTTAGTTTCTGGATCTTCATTGAAGGCCATCAAGCAATCAAGAAATCCGGTACCGTTTACAGGATCGCCACCAATGCCGACACAGGTAGTCTGGCCGAGGCCGACCTGTGTCAACTGATGAACCACTTCATAGGTGAGGGTTCCGGAACGGGAGACTACTCCAACCGGTCCGCCTGGTGTATGAATAGCACCTGGCATAATACCTATCTTGCACTCACCAGGAGTAATGATTCCCGGGCAATTGGGTCCGATCAGTCTGCTGGTCTTTTTCAGCGCCAGGTAATTCTTTATCTTCAGCATATCCATAACCGGAACACCTTCGGTTATGCAGACAATAAGTTCCACACCTGCATCTATCGCCTCAAGAATGGCGTCGGCAGCAAACGGTGGGGGAACAAGGATCATGGAGGCATCGGCTCCGGTCTTTTCCCTCGCTTCCTGTACGGTATTAAAAACAGGAACCGAGTCCATACTCTGACCACCTTTGCCAGGCGTCACCCCTGCAACAACGTTTGTACCATACGCGATACACTGCTGGGTATGAAACTGCCCTTCCTTGCCGGTAATACCCTGAACAAGGACACGTGTTTGGGAATTAATTAGAATGCTCATTTTTTTCCTTTGCGAGTATATTTAATACATACACCTTTTAAAAGTCAGGTGA
>JBBRDD010000266.1:0-5988 GCA_038204235.1 Desulfobulbales bacterium | reverse complement strand
AATATCCCCGATGATCACAGGAGAAGAATCAATGTCTTGGATAATCATTGCTGCTTTAACAATAAGTCTGCTGCCTATACTGGTATTGACCGCCTTTTCAGACAACAGTGGCAACCGAATTCATCAGCAAATACAGAAAAGACTGGCCGAAGGAGAGAAAGCAAACCGCCTGATCGAAGAACAAAGCCCCTATCTGCTGCAACACGCCTTCAATCCGGTGGAATGGTACCCCTGGGGAGAAGAGGCCTTTGCCAAGGCAAAACAGGAAGACAAACCGATATTTCTTTCCATCGGCTACTCCACCTGTCACTGGTGCCATGTCATGGCCCATGAATCCTTTGAAAATCCGGCAATCGCCGGCATTTTGAACGAATGGTTTGTCAGCATCAAAGTCGATCGTGAAGAGAGACCGGACATCGATCAAATGTATATGGCCGCAACCCAGGCAATGACTGGATCCGGCGGTTGGCCCATGTCGGTTTTTCTGCTCCCTGACACCAGCCCATTTTATGCGGGCACCTATTTCCCCCCACTATCGATATCCAGTAATCGCCCCGGTTTCAAAGATCTGTTGACCACCATCCACCGGGTCTGGCTGGAAGACAGAGGAGAACTACGGGATACGGCCGGGCGTATGGTCGCTGCACTGGCAAAGGGCAATACAGCCAGTCCCGCCGCCATCAAACCGGATGTCTTCCAACGTGGCTTCAGTATTCTGGAACAGAACTATGATCCCCGGGAAGGAGGCTTCGGCCAGGCACCAAAATTTCCCAGGCCGGTGGTTCTTGCGTTTCTGTTTTCCCACTACCTGGCCACGGGTGAAGAAAAGGCGAAAGATATGGCCTTATTTACCCTCCGCAATATGGCACAAGGCGGCATGCATGATCAGCTCGGTGGTGGCTTTCATCGTTACTCTGTCGACGCGAACTGGTTCGTCCCGCACTTTGAAAAAATGCTCTATGATCAGACTCAACTGGCCGACTCCTATCTTGATGCCTTTCAAATAACCAGGGATGAAGTCTATGCACGGACGGCAGGAGAGATTTTTGTCTATCTGTTGCGCGATATGCGTGATTCGGCCGGTGGTTTTTATTCGGCGGAGGATGCTGACAGCGACAACCCCTACAGTCCGGGACAGCATGGCGAAGGTGCGTTTTATCTCTGGACGAAAGAGGATATTGTCAAAAAACTCGGCGCAGCCGCTGCCGCCATTTTCACCCTCGGTTTCGGGGTGAAAGAGAACGGCAATGTGGAACAGGGCCCCATGGCCGAATTTACCAGCAGGAATATTCTTTACCGGGCCGCAGCCGATGAAGCGATAGCTGCCGATTTAAAGATAAAGACGGAACACGTTATCGCAAGTATTGCTGCCTCCAGGGAACTGCTATTCAAAGCCCGTGAACAGCGAAAACGCCCGCATCTCGACGACAAGGTGATCACCGCCTGGAACGGTATGGTAATCGGATCACTGGCCCGGGGAAGCAGGATCCTGCAAGATCCACAGCTCCTTACTGCGTCTCTGCAGACGGCAACATTTCTAAAAGAGCACCTTTACGATGACACCAGCAAGAACCTATTGCGCCGTTACCGGAACGAAAAAGCCGGACTGGCCGGACAACTGTCCGACTACACATATCTTGTGGACGGCCTGCTTGAGCTCTACCGGGCAAGCCATGACCCGCAATGGCTCAGCTGGTCGATGGAATTGACCGAACGACAGATAGAATTGTTCTGGAATGAAAAGGGAGGATTTTTTTTCGACAGTGCGGCCGATCCCAGCATCAAGATCAGAATGCGGGGCAGCAGCGACGGGGCAGAACCCTCCGGGAACTCCGTGGCGGCCCACAACCTCCTGCGTCTTGCGCAGCTGTACAATGCACCGCAATGGCAACAGATGGCGCGACGTCTCATGGAATCCTTCAGTGAGGTCATCAACGACTATCCGCCAGCCCTGCCCCTGATGCTCACTGCCTGGCAGCATAGTAATGCCAAACCATCCCAGATAGTTATCGCCGGCGAGCGCGGGGCAGAAGATACCGAGGCCCTGCTGCGCGTTGTTGACAATACTTTTTCCGAACCTCGACTCCTCCTCCTGGCTGACGGCGGACAAAACCAGGCATACCTCGCCCAAAAACTCCCTTTTATGGAAAGCGTCGCACCGCTGGAAGGCAAAGCAACCGCCTATGTATGTTCAGATTTTACCTGCAGGATGCCGGTCACAGATCCAATCGCCCTGCAGCGGCAGCTGGCAGATAACAACAGATAACAATACCAACCAAGACACTATTCTCTATCCGGATAAAGCCCGGTTGCATCCTCAAAACATTTTCACTCCGGTTGATTGCTGGCCGCAACGACGGGTTGTTTGTCAAAAAGGAGGTAAACCCAATACCCCAGCCATTCATGGAGCACATCGCTGCTCAGCTGCAGGCTATGAGCATTGGGCAGAAAGGAACTGGCGGTCAATGGATTCATGTCAATGAAGTTTGTCGGGGCTGGCAGCACAGTAAAGCCTGCCTGTTCAAAACTCCATTTCGCCCGCATCATATGCAAGGAACTGGTGACCAAGGCAATGGATGTTTTGTTTATTGTTCTTAAGATTGCATAGCTGAATTGCGCATTTTCTGCAGTCGTTCTACTTTTTGTTTCCAGCCATTCAGCTTTTATGCCAAAACCCTCGAACAAATCAAAAGCCATACTCTCAGCGAGGCTGCGATGTTCATCGCCTCGCACCGATCCGCCACAGAGCAGCACTGGCAGACCTGTCCTGCGCTGGAGAAAAGCACCGTAACGTAAGCGACTTAGTGCTTCTTCACCGCTCACAGGTTCACCAAATTCAGGTGCAGTCTCATTTTGCGAGCCGGAAAGGATGACGATGGCATCTACCTGCAGATTCGCCAGTTGATCGGGCAGCAGCGCCATATCCTGTTGAAGTGACAGAGCCAGTAGCGAGGACGCAATCGGAGTTCCTAAAACCCATAAACTGAGAACAGCCAGCAGAAAAACAGATTGGGCCAGTCGGGGCATGCGTTTACGTAACCGCCATGCCAGCAGCAGGAGGATTATATGCATCAAAGGTGGCAGCAGAATGGTTTTCACCAGATATCGTATTTCCATTTTGAACCACTTTCAGCGAAAACGGTGTGACGAATTATCACATGGCCAGGATATTGCGGTCAATATCCTGGCCATGCTTTTTTACAACCTCAATCAATCTCGGATGGCTTGTTGTACCAAAGAGACAGAGAGCTGTCTTCAGTGATGAATCTTCAGTATGCTCTAATCATACCTCGCTTCCATTGGATTCTAAAAACTGATGTGCCTCGGTTTTACTTTCGTAAATGTGTGGTGCTAAGCCTCGCTTCTCCAGGGAAGCTCCCAGTTTCATGCGCAGGAAGGCACTGGTTGTATAGCGGCTGACTTTGGAAAAATGGTTTTGCGTTAAATATGTCTGCATTTCGGTGTAGGCTTCAATGAGGTCAGGATTGATATTAAAACCGTCGTAGTTGCCAATAGCATAGACCTTTTTCCCCAAAGGCCGAAGGAGATTTACGATGGTTGTTTTGACTGCATCGATATCCGCTTCCGTTTTAACGGTATAGCCGGCGAGATTAGCAAACAGAATATCCATTTTGGCACTGTAGGTAATCCGTTCGTCGATGGATACGCTCATTAAATCTTGCTTTAACTCCATATGCTCAGGGTTGAAAATTCTTGCATCCATCAATTTAAGCGGCTGGCGTATAACAGGCGCAAAATCCATGAGGGCCAAAATATCTTTTTGCAGATCCACACCGGGGGCAATTTCTATAAGCTCGAGACCAGCTTGGGTTAAGGTGAAGACACAACGTTCCGTAATGTAAAGAATACTACGGTTTGACATGGCCGCGTATTTACCGCTGAAGGTGACATGATCTACGTGTTTGACAAATTTTTTAAATTTTCCTTCTCCCAATATAGTCAGACATCCATGGTCAAGCTGACATGTTAATCCGCCAGCGGTAAATGTACCGACAAACACTACTTTCTTCGCATTCTGGCTGATATTTATAAATCCACCGGCACCCGCCAGCCGAGGACCAAATTTACTTACATTGATATTGCCTTCCGAGTCAATTTCAGCCATACCCAAGAACGCGACATCCAACCCACCACCGTCGTACAAATCAAACTGATAAGGCTGATCGATGAGTGCAGTAGCATTGTCAGCGGCGCCAAAGTTCAGTCCCCCTGCCGGCGCACCGCCGATAACCCCTGGCTCTGCTGTTAAGGTTATGAAATCGAGTATCTTTTCTTCATTGGCCACACAGGCAATCCCTTCCGGAACACCGATGCCCAAATTGACCACACTGTTTGGTTTCAGCTCAAATGCTGCCCGACGGGCAATGATTTTGCGCTCATCCAACGGCATGGGCGTGATGGACTCCATCGGGATTTTCATCTGACCACTGTAAGATGACTTGTAGGGAGTGACAAAGGTTTGCCAATGGTTTTGCGGTTGACTGACCACCAGACAATCCACCAGGATACCGGGAATTTTCACCTGGCGGGAGTTGAGGGTACCGCGTTCAGCAATCTGTTCCACCTGGGCGATTACGAATCCATTGGAATTTTTAGCGGCCATGGCCATAGAGAGTGAATCAGCTGTTAAAGCCTCTTTCTCCATGGTGATATTGCCGTCCATATCGGCGGTGGTGCCGCGGATAATCGCCACATTAATGGGAAAGGCCTTATAAAGGAGATATTCCTGGCCGTCGATTTCCAGAAGTCTGACAATGTCTGTAACGGTTTTACTATTCAGTTTACCGCCACCGTTACGTGGATCGACAAAGGTCCCCAGACCAACTCTGGTCAGGTTGCCGGGTTTGTGGGCGGCAATATCCCGGTAAAGATGCGAAATCACCCCTTGAGGAAGATTGTAAGCCTCAACTTGTCCGGACATGGCCATTGCCTGGAGTTTGGGGACAAGTCCCCAATGTCCGCCAATGATGCGTTTGATCATACCGGTATATGCCAAATGGTTCAAACCGCGGTTTTTACCATCCCCCTGACCTGCAGCAAATATAAGGGTAAGGTCTTTAGGGTGTTCGGTCTCAAGAAAGAAACGTTCTAGTTCCACGCCAATTTCTTCAGCGAATCCAATGCCCACAAATCCACCAAAAGCCACGGTGTCATTGTCTCGAATAATCCGGACCGCTTCTTCAGCCGAAACAATTTTATTCTTTTTTACCACCGTTCGCAGGAGCGGCATGGCATTGGCTAAATTTTTCAAGACAGCAACAGGAGCTCCGTTGGGTATTTGCGACTCTTCCTGATCCGGCGTTGGTTTGTTTGTTGTCACGAATGCGTTCCTTTATGATTATTAAATACTGGTGTGTTAAGGAGTGGGAGTACCTGTGGAGGTTCAAGCCCAAGCCAACTATTTAATTCCATTCTTTGTAAGCAGCTCCTTCTATATATCGTGTTAGATGGTAAATCAACATTGGTGCCTGCCGAGTATCAAAGTAGTTCATGGGTTCCCTGGATTATATCCACAATAGCATTCAACCAATTTGGCCGAGTGGTCCTCTGCCTGGTTATTGGGAGGACAGAGCACCCAGTAAATCGGCAACAGGAGGGTGATCACCAGCTTCTGCACCTGCAAAATAATAGGCTACGGTGGCATCTGGCTTAATAAACTCATTGAAAACGGCGATCTCTCCGAGTTGTTTCACGGCAATCTGCGGGTCAATCATAGCAACCTCCATTGTCTTCTCAGGTAGTCGACATAGGTTATCAAACATATTAACTTGTTACGACATATGGACATAGTTTCAAAGGGTCAATGACAGCGAGCACTCAAACTCTTGAGCCTCTTGCAAAATGACCAGCGCGCGAGACTTTGCCCTGGTGACAACAAATTGATCTTTGACAACCTAACTGAGCAGTCGTAAGAGTTGATCTGAAAACAGGGTGATAACTCCAAACATCAGGTGAAGAGATACCTTT
>JBBRDD010000265.1:0-6006 GCA_038204235.1 Desulfobulbales bacterium | reverse complement strand
CACAATATTAAGCTCGTAGAATCGGGGAGGTAAAGTTATTAATAGAAGAGGAAAGACTGGTCCAGTGCAACGTGATGATAAAGCATTAATGAATGATGCTATCCGCTTTCCCAACGTCAGACTTATAGGCGACGACGGAACTCAGCTGGGTGTTGTTTCAACAGAAGAAGCACGAAACATATCAAACGAGGCAGGACTTGACCTGGTCGTCGTCTCGGAAAATGCCGATCCGCCGGTATGTCGGGTCATGAATTACGATAAATTCCGCTACGAGCAGAAGAAAAAGACCCAGGAAGCAAAAAAGAAACAAACGATTGTAGAAACAAAAGAGATCAAATTTCGACCGAAAACGGACGAACATGATCTCAATTTTAAAATCAATCATGTTAAAAAGTTTCTCGCCGCTAAAAATAAAGTAAAATTGACCATGCGATTTCGAGGCCGGGAGATCGTCTACTGTGAGACAATTGGTGTCGAAGCCATGAATAAGATTGCCGAAGCACTAGCCGATGATGCCATCATCCTCCAGCCGCCACGAATGGAAGGTCGCCAACTGGTTATGTTTGTTGGCCCGAAAGCATAAATATGCAGAAAGAGCCCCGTTAAGCTCGAAATTATATAAAACAATTGCTGTTGAATGATGTATCATTTCTCCAGCTGATACTTTTAACTTACCTTCAATAGCCGAAATATTGAGGTGTAAAGGAGTAATGTCATGCCAAAGATGAAAACCAACAGAGGCGCAGCCAAGCGTTTCAAATTGACTGGATCGGGCAAAATCAAGCGTAATAAAGCATTTTCCAGTCACATTCTGACCAAGAAATCGACCAAGCGTAAACGTGGTCTTCGTCAAGCCGATATTGTTGATTCGGCTAATTACAAAGGAATCAGGCGGATTTTACCCTACATGTAATCGATGAGGGTGTTGTTCTGTCTCATTGAAAAACGCTTTTGTCTGGACCGTATTAAGAACCTGCCGCACTATGTCGGCTGGAATAGAAGGAGTTAAGAGATGCCACGCGTAACACGAGGTTTTAAAGCCCGTAGAAGAAGAAACAGGGTACTGAAGATAGCCAAAGGATTCAGAGGCGGCCGTTCACGTCTTTATAAGACTGCAACGGAAGCTGTTGACCGCGCATTGGTCTATGCCTATCGCGACAGACGTACCAAGAAAAGAGATTTCCGTCGTCTGTGGATCGCCAGAATTAATGCCGGCGCACGGATGAACGAAATGAGTTACAGTCAATTGATGGGTGGTCTCAAAAAGGCCAACGTCGATCTTGATCGTAAGGTACTTGCCAATCTGGCGATACTCGATGCGGATGCTTTTACCAGAGTGGTTCAGATAGCCAAAGAAGCAAACGCATAACAGTTTCCCCTGCTATCTTTTTTTTCTGCGTGCCGGTCATTGGTTACCAATTGTAACAACCAATAACCGGCACGTTGTTTCTTTCAGCACCTAACTTTTACATTCAACATGGAACAAGAGCTACAGAGCTTAGAAACCGAGGCCAGGCAAAACCTGCAGAGCTTGGACGATAAAAGCCTGCTGGAAGATTTCCGTATCCGTTTTCTCGGGCGCAAAGGAAAGTTCAGCACCATCATGCGCCAGCTCGGCACAGTGTCGGCGGAAGACAGACCGCGAGTCGGGCAACTGGCTAACAGCATTAAAGCAGATATAGAAAAACTGTTTGAGGCAAAACAACAGGCGCTCGACGCTTCGCCTGACGGTTCCAGGTCGCATGCTGGACCCGATCTTACCTTGCCCGGCCGCTATCCTGCTCCAGGTAAGCTGCATCCGATCAGCCAGGTGATGAATGAGACCTGTGCAATATTCGAGAATCTTGGATTTTCTGTAGCTGAAGGACCTGACATCGAGCTCGACTATTACAATTTTGAAGCGCTGAATATACCTGCCCATCATCCTGCGCGGGACATGCACGACACTTTCTATGTGAGTGATTCAGTACTGCTGCGAACGCATACTTCACCGATGCAGGCCCGCATTATGGAAGCCCAGCAACCGCCTCTGAGGGTCATCGCGCCAGGCAAGGTCTATCGTTGCGATTCCGATATTACCCATACCCCGATGTTCCATCAAGTGGAAGGTTTTTTAGTCGACAAAAACATTTCTTTTGCCGATCTCAAAGGCGTTTTAACCGTCTTTACTCAAAAGATGTTTAAAAAGGATTTGCCGTTGCGCTTTCGCCCTTCTTTCTTCCCGTTCACCGAACCCAGTGCCGAAGTAGATATTGCCTGTGTTATGTGCAATGGTGCTGGTTGCAGAGTCTGCAAAAAAACCGGTTGGCTGGAAATTCTTGGGTCGGGCATGATTGATCCGGAAGTATTTAAAATGGTCGGATACGATCCTGAAGTGTATAGCGGATTTGCCTTTGGCCTTGGAATTGAGCGGATTGCCATGCTCAAGTACGGCATTGACGATATTCGACTTTTTTACGAAAACGATCAGCGTTTTCTGGCGCAGTTTTAACTATAGTGCATGATGAATTTTATCCCGGCTTGCACCAGGATATTCATTCCGTAATGGCCAATGCCCGGTTAACCTGGGTCAGTCAGTTTCTCTACAATCAACAATACTGCCATGAAGTTTACTCTTAACTGGTTAAAAAAATATATAGATATTCAGGGCCTCACGCCGGAAGAGATTGCTGAACATCTTACCATGCTGGGGCTTGAGGTTGACACACTTGCCCCGCTCTATCAGGAGCTGGCCGAGCTGAAAACCGGACTGGTGACATCCGCTGCCAAGCATCCCGATGCCGACAAGCTCACCGTCTGTCAAGTGCAGATAGGAGAAGGAAGCCACCAGATTGTTTGTGGGGCGCCCAATGTACGACAAGGGTTGGCGGTTGTAGTTGCCCTGCCCGGTACGGTCCTTCCCGGCAACTTTAAAATCAGTAAATCTAAAATACGCGGGATTGAATCGTTCGGCATGATCTGTTCCGAAAGAGAGCTTGGTCTCAGCAACGAACACGACGGCATCATGGAGCTGCCACAGGCAACGGTGCATGGCCAGTCTTTCATCAACGCGCTCGACCTGGAGGATATTTTCGTTGAAGTCGACCTGACCCCCAACCGACCCGATTGTGCCTCTGTAATCGGCATTGCCCGGGAAATAGCCGGAGTCGTTCGAAAACCGCTCACTTTACCAGTGAAAAATGCAGAAATAGCTCACTCGAGCGGTGATTTTTCCGTCGTCATCGAAGCAAATGAGCTTTGTCCCCGCTACGCAGCACGCCTCGTCAAAGATGTGAAAATCGGTCCGTCACCCTGGTGGTTGAAAAAATGTCTTCTTAACGTTGGGCTCAGACCGATTAACAACATTGTCGATATAACCAATTTCGTGATGCTCGAATACGGCCAACCGCTGCATGCGTTTGATTTTGATACCCTTGCTGGTAAAAAAATTGTGGTTCGTACCCCGAGTCCAAACGAAATGACTTTTGCCACCTTAGACGATGCAGGACGCCAGCTCGACTCCGAAATGCTCATGATATGCGATGGTGAAAAACCTATTGCAGTCGCCGGTGTCATGGGGGGCCTTAACTCCGAGGTCACCGAAAAAACGACCAATATCCTCCTTGAAAGTGCCTGTTTCAATTCGGTCTCTATTCGTAAGACCGCCAGGAAACTGAATATGGCAACGGATGCATCCTATCGCTTTGAAAGGGGTGTCGACCCTGAGGGTACGATAAATGCGTTGAATCGCGCCGTGGAATTAATGGTTGCCTTGGCAGATGGTGCAGCCGCCGATAATGGTATTGACTGCTATCCCGGCAAAACCGAAAAACCTGCCATCATTTTGAGTGTTGCCAGGACCAATGAACTGCTGGGCATAGAGCTGAAGACTGAAGAAATTTTGGATCTTCTTGAGTCCATCGGCATCAGTTGCCATCGCGCCGACAATGACAAGCTGACAATTACCCCTCCTTCATTTCGAATAGATATCGAAAGAGAGGCGGACCTGGTTGAAGAGATAGCCCGCCTGTACGGCTACAATAATATCCCGGCAACTCTCCCGAAAGTAAAACTCAGCTATCCGGAGCAGGACAGTAATCGGGCAAGACGATTGGCGCTTGCTGAGCGTCTCACCAACATCGGCTACACTGAGGCTATCAACTACAGTTTTATATCGGAAAAACATGCTGAGATGATGAAAATTGCTGATAGCGACGCGCGTTTTGCTCCGGTGAGGCTTCTCAATCCGCTCAGTGAAGATCAGTCGGTCATGCGCACTATGCTGCTGCCCGGGTTACTGGAGACCGTTAAAAGAAATATTAATCACCAGAAAACAGCAGTTAAGATGTTCGAGATCGGCAAGGTCTTTTTCCCTGCCGGCAATAATGTCCAACCAAGCGAAGTAATGCTTCTGTCGGGAGTGCTGTCCGGAAATCGACATGGCGAGAGCTCGCCGCTGCATTTCAAACAGGAACCGGTAGACGTCTATGACGTTAAAGGCACGGTGGAATTCATCTTCCGCGAGATGGGTCTCGGACGCATCGGAGAACAGGAGGCGATACGTTTTGCTTTCTCAGAAAATGACTGTGAACCTTTCGCTGAAAAACAGTATGCTCTTGATATATTCTCTGGAGCAGTAAAACTCGGTTCACTGGGCAAGATCAAAACCGAGGTACTCCGACGTTTTTCTATCAAACATGATGTATTTTATTTTGATTTTTTCTATGATAGAATCTGTGATCTTGAGACGGATGGGAAACATTTTTCATCTTTACCGGTTTATCCATCGGTAAAAAGAGATATTGCCCTTGTCGTTGCAGACAATGTTTCGGCCGGTGAGCTTTTAGCCAGAGTCAGAAACAATCGAGATAAACTCATTGAAAGTTGTGAAATATTCGATGTATTTCAAGGTGCAAAAATACCCGAGGGGTATAAAAGTGTTGCCCTTACCATTACCTATAGATCTGAAACCAAAACGCTGACGGAAAAAAATGTGGAAAAATCCCATTCCAAAATAGTACGTTTGCTTAGTGATGAATTTGAGGGGAGTTTCCGCAATGCATGATAACAACATTAATAATCTTACCAGAAAAGAACTGACAGAAACCTTAGCCAATCAGCTCGGCTACTCACAAAGCAATTGTGCGCAGATTGTCGACAGCTTTCTTGACAATATGAAGGGATCAATGCTGTCCGGTGAATCGATAAAACTCGTCCATTTCGGAACCTTCACGGTACGGGACAAATCGCCACGGAAGGGGCGAAATCCACGAACAGGTGAGACCATTACTATCAAGAAGCGCCAGGCCGTAAGCTTTCGGCCCAGCAAAAAGCTCAGGGAGCAGGTGAATAGCTAGTAATTATTTCTGACCCCTGATACAAGTAGAGATGAGGCTGGCAAGATGAAGATAGCAATACCAGACAAGCTCTATTTTAAGATCGGCGAAGTAGCAAAGATGGCCGATGTGCCTACCCATGTCCTTCGCTATTGGGAGTCAGAATTTCCAGGAATAAGCCCGAAAAGAGCTAACTCCAAACAGCGATTGTACCGGAGACAGGATGTTGAGCTGATACTTGACATTAAGACACTGCTGCACGATCAAGGATATACTATTGCGGGGGCCAGAAAATTTCTCGAAAGCGAGCAAACACCTGGCCAAGCGGCAGCGCCAATCCCCCCGAATACAAAAGTTTCTGAAACACTGCAAACCATAAAACAGGAACTGAAAGAGCTGCAAAACTTACTTACCAGCAAAAAAGAAAACTAACCCCGGTAAACGGAAAATAAGCCGGGACTCTTTTTAGTACCCCCTTGAGGGGTGTAAGTACCTTACAGATTATTCCCTTGCAAAAAGACAAGAAAATAATCTGCAAGGTACTAAATTCTGCCTGATGCAGTTGACAGCAATTCCAACAAATGGTAGATACACAGCACGTGTCGGGATGTAGCGCAGTTTGGTAGCGCACTTGTCTGGGGGACAAGGGGCCGGAGGTTCAAATCCTCTCATCCCGACCATTAATTTCAAG
>JBBRDD010000264.1:0-6058 GCA_038204235.1 Desulfobulbales bacterium | reverse complement strand
TTCGCATCCCATCGAAGACAAGCCTGAGGTGCTCGATCTGGCCGCTCAGGCGGGCGCCTGGTATGTTTACCAGGCGGTGTTCGATACCTCCGATTATATCAGGGAGAGGATAAAACGATACCATGACCATGGTATCGGCGTAGAAGGAACTATCCTTTTGGGACTGGACAGTCATACCGAGGATTATATTAAGGAACTGATCGATTTTCTGCTCGAGATCGAACTGGATCTCGCTGAATTTACCGTGTTGACGCCGTTTCCCCACACCAAGGCCTATACGCAGCTCAGCCAGCAGAACCGTATCCTGTCCCGGGACTGGAACGATTTTTCAGCAGATCAGGTCGTTTATCAGCCCAAAAATATGAGCTCGGAAAAACTGCAGGAGCTGCTTGATTACGCCTGGAATACCTTTTATCAGGATGAACCGCAGTCGATGAAAATGGCCAAGCTCTTTAAGCAGGTGGTAAAAAAAGAGATGGAAGGTAATACCTTTAAGCCCAGAGACAGAAGCCTCAGCGGGCAATCCTTTGGCAGGACGATACACAGGACTGATGAACGCTGAAAATCCACTTGACACAGAACAGGCTCTGCAAAAATTGCTTAATGGGCCCAAATATCCGGATAAAGAGTTTGTCAGCGCTGGTGCCACTTTTGGTGAGGTGTATGCAATGGCAGCCTGGTTGCGCCGTAGCCTTACTGATATGGAGCAGGGAGCCGCAATCTGCCTTGCCGCCGATAATAAGGCGATTCTGGCAGCGGCGCTCTTGGCCTCTCTGGGCGGCGGGCCAAGCCTTCTGCTGCCGTATGCTTTTTCTGCCAGGGCATTAGCCCATATGCAGCAGACCACCGGTTTTACCGTTGCCATAGCCGATGTACCAAGAGATTTCCCCGCCGGGGTGCGGGTTATCTGTCCACAAGTTGCCCAGGGTGACCAAGGCACGGATCGCTCGTTAAAAATTCCGGTCAATGCAGGGGAGCAGGCTGCGTCTTCGTTATTGCTGCATATTTTTACCGGTGGTTCTACCGGCAAACCGCAGAGCTGGGCCAAAACAAGGGGGAATATCTTTGGTGAAGGTTTTTTCCTGGCGAGCAGGTATGGGGTGACGGATGGTGACCGCATTCTCGCCACTATCCCGCCGTACCATATCTACGGGTTACTGTTTTCTGTGGTTCTCCCGCTGGTGTCCTCGGCGACTGTGGTGGAAAGTATGCCCTCTTTTCCCAGCGAAATTGCCCATGTTGCCGAGGAGCACCAAATCACCCTGCTGGCCAGTGTTCCGGCCCACTATCGGGTTCTGCGGGATGTCCGGTTGCCTGAATCGCTGCGATTGGCTTTTTCCTCAGCCGGCATGCTTGATGCAATTGATAATAAAGAATTCTGCCGGACCAACAATAAGGGCGTGGTGGAGGTCTATGGTTCTACCGAAACCGGGGGGATCGCCACGAGAAACAGGTCGCTTGGTGAGGAATATTTCAGTGCTTTCCCAACTATTGACTGGAAAGTTGTCGATTCTCGTCTTGCCGTGCATTCGCCGTATATTTCCCCTGATTTACCGGTTGATGGCGATGGTTTTTTTGTCGCAGGAGACCGGGTTGAAGCTAAAGGGCCGCAAAGTTTTTCCCTGCAGGGCCGAGCCGATAGCGTGACCAAAGTAGGCGGCAAGCGGGTCGATCTGGATGAAATCGGACTGCTCATAAAAAAGGAATCAGGCGTTACCGACTGCGTGGTCATAGCGCTTCCTGAAGCTGGCGGCCGTGAACACCAGGTTGGCGCGTTAATCCAGGGAAATGCGGTCAATATCGAACGGATCAGGAAGTCTCTGACTGACTCGCTTGAGCCGTATGCCCTGCCGCGTCGTATCAGGGAGGTGGATCGTATTCCGATGAAAAATAACGGCAAATATGACTGGCCGGCCATTCTCCAGCTCATGGGCGATGAATAGTCTGGGGGCAAGCTTTGCCGGGGGGTATGCCTGCCTTTCCGCCTGGGCCGATCTTCTCGACAGGATTAATGTCTACCCTGTCGCCGATGGCGATACCGGTACCAATCTGCGTATCAGCCTGGCGCCGTTTCGTGATCCTGACGAGAACAGCAGGACGACCCATGAGCTGTTGGCGCGCTGTGCGACCGGTAATTCCGGTAATATTGCCGCGGCTTTTTTTCGGGAGTTCTGTCAGGCACACAGTTTTTCCGAGCTGGCTGAAAAAGCTGCATCCGGTCGGGAAAAAGCCTGGGGGGCTATTGCTACTCCCTGTACCGGAACGATGCTTGACGTCTTTGACAGCCTCGTGCAGGTCCTTGCCGCCCATGACCGTTTAGACAACATCTTTCTCCCGCTGAGGCTTAAGCTGCAACAGGCAGTTGCAGCAACGACGCAGCTGCTGCCGGACCTCAAGGAAGCAGGCGTGGTGGATTCCGGGGCTTTGGGCATGTATCTCTTTTTTGACGGTTTTTTCGGCCATCTCACCGGGCAGAAAGACAGTAATCGCTCGATCCTGGAGCTTTTCGCCGGAAAACTTGTTATCAGCAACTCGTATCGACCGACCTTAACCGATTGTTATTGCATCGATGTGGTCATGCGGGTGGCTGACCGACGCGCAGCAGTCAAAGACAGTATTGCCGGACTGGGTAAAAGCGTTGTGGTGATGGAAGATGAATCGATCCTGAAAGTGCATATCCATAGTCCGGACCCCGAATTATTGCGCGGGCGGCTTGATACTTTTGGTGATATCGTGCACTGGTCTGCTGCGCAAATTGACCAGGGCAGCGTAGCGCAATCTTTCATGCCTGCTGAAAAATCTATTCTGCATATTGTCACCGATGGCGCGGGATCGATTACCAGGGAAATGGCTTCTGCCTATGGAATCACCCTGCTGGACAGCTATATTATAACGGGAGAGAGTTCAAGGCCGGAGAGCCTGTACCTTCCGGATGATATTTATCCCCTGATGCGTGCCGGCCGGAAAATAACCACTGCCCAGGCCTCCACTTTTGAGCGTCATCAGCATTACCGGAGCATCTGTCAGCAGTTTGGCCGCTGCCTGTATCTCTGCGTCGGTTCTGCTTTTACCGGTAATTATGGTGCTGCAATGGCCTGGAAAAAGGACCACGATCCCGATAATCTGTTGACGGTGGTCGATACCGGTGCGGCCTCCGGACGGCTGGCGCTCATTGCCCTGCTCACCGCCCGGAAGGCAAAAAACGGTGACAGCGAGGATGCGATACTTTCTTTTGTCCAGAAGGCCATGGAGGCCTGCAACGAATATGTTTTTATTGATGAGCTGAAGTATCTTGTGGCCGGCGGCAGGGTCTCCAAGGCCGGCGGTTTTTTCGGTGATCTTTTGTCAATGAAACCGGTTATCAGTCCGACCAGCGCCGGGGTGCGGAAAATTGGCGTGGTCCATAGCAGAAAAGGACAACTTGATTTTGCCATATCCAGGCTCACTGAGCAGTTTGATCGTTCCTCCACATTTCTGATCATGCTGCAATATTCGGATAACAAACAATGGGTGGCAGACACTGTGGCAGAGAAGGTAAGAGCTCTGCTGCCGCAGGCAGAAGTCCTGCTGATTCCCTTGTCGCTTACCTCCGGGGTGCATATGGGCCCGGGGACCTGGTCGATTGCTTTTGCTGCCGCTGAAATTGACTCATTTTAATCTTTAAACCGGAAATTATGCAACCAGCCGTCATCATCCCAGTTTACAACCATGGCCGGCAGATTGGTGCAGTCATCCGGCGCACGCTTCAACTCGGTCTGCCGGTCTTCGTGGTTGATGACGGTTCGACAGACGATACAGCTGAAAATATCGCGGCAATTGACGGCATATGTATCCTGCATCACTCCGCCAATAAAGGCAAAGGTGCATCTCTTCTCACCGGTTTTGCGGCGGCAAGAAAAGAAGGCTGCGACTATGCAATCACCCTGGACGGGGACGGTCAGCATAACCCGGAAGACGCCATAAAATTACTAAATGCTGTCAGCGGCGGAGAGCGGTGTATTGTTATCGGCAGACGGCAGGGGATGGACGGCAGGAAAAATGTGCCCTGGACCAGCCGGTTCGGCCGTAAATTTTCCAATTTCTGGGTATGGACGGCCGGCGGGCCATGGGTTGAAGACTCTCAGTCCGGTTTCCGTCTGTACCCTGTCCCTGAAGTGTTGGAGCTTGCTGTGCGGGCCAGGCGTTACCAGTTTGAAGTAGAAGTACTTGTCAAAGCACGGCAGCAGGGGATAAAAATAAAGGAAGTTCCGGTGCAGGTCATCTATCAGCCAAGGGGCGAGCGGGTGAGTCACTTTCGGCCCTGGCTTGATTTTCATCGTAATTCTGCGGTATTCAGCAGACTGATTTTCTCCCGTATTTTCCGGATATTTCGACTATGAACGGCTTTTGGTACAAGCTGCTTAACTCCACTGCTGGTCTCTGCGGGGCCTGGCTTTTTACCGTAGTCTCTCGGATTATTGCTGCTGGTTTTTTTATGTTTTCCAAGCGGGTGCCGGAAAGCCGCCACTTTTATGCAGCCCTTTATCCCGAGCGATCAAAGCTGTATCATCTCTGGTGCACCTTTCTCCAATATCAAAATTTCACTACCATCCACTTTGACCGGTTTCTGGCCAGACAGAATACATCTGTTACCTTCACTTCTTTTGGCTGGGAACAACTCGCCGCGGTTATCGGGCATCAAGGGGGCATTTTGCTGATGTCCCATCTCGGTAATTGGGAGATCGCCGCCACGCTTCTTAAACAGCAAAGAGACGATCTGCAGCTTCTGCTCTATATGGGCATAAAAGAAAAAGAAGGCATTGAACGCCTGCAAAAAGAGGATCTGCGCCAATCCGGTGTAACTATCATCAGTGCAGACCAGCATAGCAGTTCACCGTTTTCCGCAGTGGAAGGTATTCGGTTTTTGCAGGCGGGCGGGCTGGTATCCATGGCCGGCGATATCGTCTGGCGTGACAAGCAGCGCAGGGTGCGGGTAAACTTTCTCGGCCATGATGCCTATCTGCCCGAGGCACCTTTTGTGTTTGCCCTGGTCTCCGGAGCACCTCTTTTTGTATTTTTCGCTTTTCGCACAGGCAGGAACAGTTACCACTTTACCCTGTCCGATCCCATTGACCTCCGTCCTGCGTCACGCCGGGACAGACCCGAGGCCATTGCCCGTGCCGCCCAGCGGTATGCTGATTTACTGGAACAATCCCTGCGGCAGCACCCCTTTGAATGGTATCATTTTGATCGGTTTCTCGGTAATGAGATCGAAGACGTAGTGGCTTGACTGGATACTTTTCCTCATACGCTGTTCAGGCAAATGGAGAGTGAGTGCCTGTTCGGTAAATGCCCGGAAACCCATCCATGTGTTTATTTCATAAAGGGGGCAGGTGAAAATCGACAATGTTGCATCTGCTGGTAAAACTTTTTGTATCCCTGTCTTTCCAACTCCTTTTTTTGGTGAATAAATATACAGCATTTTGCAGGCATTTTAAATTTGACCGTACAAAATATGTGCAAAGTGGACGGAAAAGAAAGAGAGAATAGTGAAGGAAAATTAGCAATATCGTTTTCCAGATGATAAAATTTTGAGGGAACAGATGCTCCAGGTAAAAAAACGGCAAGGTGTAATAACAGTTTATTTGCCATAATCGGAAGCCGGCTAACGTATGACAATTAAAAGGAGAGAAGGAATGAACACAGCAATATATCAAGCAGTAGTAATTTCTTGCCTGTCAACTTTTGCCCTGACCCTTGGCGGGTGCGGAGGTGGTGGTGGGGGGACTGCCGTGGTTACAACGGTAAAAGTGCCTGCCGTCCAGTCGCCTGATGGAATTTCACTGGATGCAACCTATACCGCTTCCGGGGATACTGTAACGAGTGTGACCGATCCGGCTTTGAGTAAAACTGGCTCATCTATCTCAGTTCGCTATAACAATGATGGAACTGTCAATCAACTTGCAATTGTCACACCTTATTCCACCGTGACATGGGATGAAGCCAGTGGAGACATTATTGATAGTACGAGTGCGGTGGTGGTTGCAAGTGACCTCGTTGGTTCAAAGATAGGTGTTGG
>JBBRDD010000263.1:0-6143 GCA_038204235.1 Desulfobulbales bacterium | reverse complement strand
TTTTTGGTTTGACTTCACGTTTTACCCCATCGACGCTCACATGTACTTCCATGTCATCCAGGGTTTTTTTCACCGTCACAAGCCCAATCGACAGATCAGCGGTCACCGAGGTTTCCCCGATAAGTTCGACAATCGCCGGCTCCAGCGCCAGAGGTACCTGGAGTTGGATCGACTGCTTCACTCCTTCCAGGTTGATCGGCCTGGTATAAAGATCATCAACCTGGGAGAGCGTGGTGAGAGGGCCGGTAATGGTTATGGATTCCGGATCCATCTTGAGCGATTTGACGAAGTATCCGTTAGCTACTTTGCCTACCGTTTTGGCAAAAACCGGAAACTTCTTCTGAATAAGCTTATCCAGCGACAGGATGATAGATGACGGCTGCACCCTCTGGACGGTGATTCCCCTCGGGACCGGGATATGATCATTGTCATTTTCAATAACCATTGTGCCCGGTGTGGCCGAAGAGAGATCGACCTGTCTGGTTATAGCCCGGCTGCTCATTTCCTGGATGATCGATCGGGGGCCACTCACGGTCACCTCTATTTCCTTTTTAAATTGATTGGAAATAACCAGATCCCGCGGCAGGTTGATAATTTCTATCGGAATCATCACATTTTTATTGACCCGATCTTCCCCGCCGACGAAATACCAGAGGACGACGGCCAGAACCAGGGAAATGAACTTCAGCACCCAGTCCTTTGACACCAGATTGGTCAGATTGACTCTTCTGAGCTTGAGTAAAATTAAGCGAAGTTTTCTGTTCATCTCTTATTCAGCCAATTTTTCCAGGAGGAGGAGTGACCTGCTTTGGCGATAAAGATTGCTTTCAGACTATTGGTCAGACTGATTTCATCTTCAACAGTTGTCAATGCACCGTGCCGGACGATGGAAATTTCCTGGGTTTCTTCGGAGACGACCAGAACCACCGCATCGGTCTCCTCTGTCAGGCCGATGGCGGCCCGGTGCCGGGTACCGTAACGCTTATTGATATAGGGATTCTGGGTAAGCGGCAAAATACATCCGGCATGCTGCACCCTGCCGACACTGATCAGGACAGCTCCATCATGCAGCGGTGAGGCGGGCATGAAAATCGAGATAAGCAGCTCCTTGGTGAGTCTGGCATCGAGCTCAAAACCGGATTCGATAAAATCGCCCAGATTGCTCTCTCTTTCAATGACTATCAGTGCACCGATACGTCTTTTAGCCAGATAAAAGAGAGTGCGGATAATTTCCTCGAGCTCTTTCTCGGCAACATCAGTCTGCTTATGAAAAGGCGACTTCCCGACACTCATCAGGGTCCGCCTGATATCATGCTGGAAAACGATAATAATGATCAGCAGGATCGAACTCAAAAACGTCTGCATGATCCACTTAAACGTCGCTAAATCAAAAACACTGGCGAAAAAATAACCGATACTCAGAATGCCGAGCCCAACAACCATCTGCACCGACCGCGTACCTTTGATGATGGTTATAAGCTGGTGGATGACAAAAGCCACCACAAGAATATCGACACAATCCTGCCAACGAAAATAGTTGAAGATGTCAAGCATGAATATCTTGTACTGTTGAGTTTCCGGTATGGTATGAAGGTACGTGCTTTGACATCAAAGTATCTTATTCCTTTGAATGCAGCTCTGGTTACAAGTATAAAATTAGTGACGCTCTGGCTGACTTCCCGTATACCTCGTCATGCTTTCTAAGCATACCCCATATATGTACATATAAAATACAGATATTTAAAGATGTTATTCTTTATTTGCGCAAAAATCAGGCAAGATCACTGGACACCAGTCCAACAATCTCTCCGGCATCGGGGCTTTTCACGACGACCTTGTCCACTCCGATGGCTTTGGCCATTTTTCTGACGTCTTCCTGCTCATTTGCCGTAAACAGAAAAAGCTTCATATTTTCAGTTCCGGAAAGTGCCTTGATTTTTTCGCATATGACGAGTCCGGTCGTATCCGGAAGATGAAAATCGACTACCACGCCATCAGGCATCTCTTTTACGACCAGATCATACCCCTCTTGTCCTGTCGCGGCACCGATAATATTAAAACCCGCTTTCTGAAAAAGACGTGTATACAGTCTTAATATTACAGGATTATCATCGATAAAGACAATTTTTTTAGGCTGCACGGTGACAACTCCGGAGTGAACACGATTCGGATCACGCATGATCAGCAGGTTATCGCCGAGCTCGAGCATGATATCGTTTTCCGGAAGGATGGTATCCGCTGTCTCCCGACGAATCCCGAAAATACTGCCGTTCAATATTTTGCTGGCATCCGCCACGTTTTTTCCAGCTAAAACCGATTGCTCGGAGACCTGCATCCATTCAGGTTTAAAGAGACTCGTATCAATGCTGTCCAGATGTTTGTTCAAGGTTGTGCCTTTTGACAGCAGACTCTCGGCAACCCTCTGTCCGGCAGCGACAAACGGGGATATGACCGAGTCTGCACCGGCCCGCAACATCCTCGACTCCGAGGATGAATGCTCTGTTCTGGCAATTATATGCAGCACCGGGTTGAGTTCGCGGGCGGTGAGTACCGCAAAAAGATTGTCCGGATCGGAATTCAACACTGCCAGAAGAGAAGAGGCTCTTTTAATTCCGGCCTTGAGCAGTATTTCTTCACGGGTTCCATCGCCTTGAATAAAATGGTAGCCAAGTTCCTGCAGCTCTTCCACGGCTTCAGGGGAATTTTCTATGACGATAAACAAGGCATTGTGTTTCTTAAAATGTTCTGCCGCTGCCGTGCCGACACGTCCATGGCCGCAGATTATCGTATGCCCTTTCAGTTTTTCTATTTTTTTATCCATCGCTTTTTTCCATCTATTGGGATTGGCAGATCGCTCAATAACCAGTTCCGTAAAGGATCCGGCGGTAAAAGCTATACTGCCGATCCCGGAGAGAATAAGAAAAATAGTGAATATTCTGCCTGCCGGAGACAATTGCTGGATCTCGCCATAGCCGACAGTGGTAATAGTTATAACCGTCATATAAAAGGCGTCGAGAGGCGAGTACCCATCAATAAGGGTATAGCCGACTGTTCCTGTTCCCAGAAAAAAGAGCACAAGACAGATCGCAAGTTTTATTCGTTTTTCCGGACTCATATTCCCAGCAGGGTGGTAAGCTTGACCGTCTCAACCATGGCAAAATAGCCGTGTCGGAACTATAGCACAGGACCATTAACTAGTAACAGAATTTTCCGGCACGCTGCATATTTCCGTCCGATTGCCGTGCACGGTAATTTCGGGATATTCTTATCAACGGTCTTTACGGATACTGAAAAGCGTGGGACGGTAGCAGCAGCTGGGCACGAAGAGTACACGTACAGGCCTCTCTTGAGTTCAGAATAACCAGTATGAACTTTCCAGTAATTTAACCAACCGGACATCTTTAATTTACATATTTGTATCAATGCGATATGTATAACCGCACCGGTATCCGACTCCTTTTCAGACGGCAGTCAATCTGCTGTTCGATGAACAAAAAAAACTCTTCAAACCGAATTACGCTGCTATGTCTGATCGTTTTGGCAATATTCCCATTCAGGATTCAGAATCCTCGCCAGTTGACAAGAAGCCCATAAAAAAAATCTCTCCTCCTCCCGAAAAATCATCCAGGCCACCAAAACCCTCAAGACCGACAATGAGGAAGAAATCGACCAGACAGGCACCATTTGGCAAGATATGGATTCTGCCTGGCGTCTTGGCGGTCCTTGTTGTCTGCTACAGTGTCTTGGGTTTTCTCGGCGTACCGTATTACTTTACCAGGATCCTGCCGGAAAATTTCCATGAAAAAACTGCCATGGTCCTCGAGCCAACCACCGTTACGTTTAATCCGTTTACTTTTCGATTCAGGGTTGGTGATGGGCGCATTCTTGCCGAATCAGGTGCCACTCTCCTCTCTCTGCATTCGCTGCAGGCCGATATTGCCCCCCTGGCAATTTTGCATGGGGACATGGCTTGCAAAACTTTTACCATCAACGGCTTGGAGCTCAATTTAGTCAGAGAACCTGACGGTTCCTATAATTATCAGCCAATTTCCGGTGCCGATAAGAACAGGAGCATCTTGGAATTAATCAAGTCATCCGAGCTGCCGTTCTTCTTTTCTCTCAATAATATTTCTATTACCGACAGCAAGATTACCTTCAATGATAAACCGGCCGGTAAAATCCATACCGCAGAAAAGATCGAACTCGACCTGCCGACATTATCCAATACTGTTTTTCAAACCGAACAATATCTTCGACCGCATTTTTCGGCAGTTGTGAACGGCAGCCCGGTGGGGCTTACCGGAAGGACCAACCTGGGACAAGCAACATCAGGTGACCAGGCGACCAGACTGGCAATAGACGTTCAGGATCTTGAACTGCCTACCTATGCCGGCTACCTACCCTTCGCGCTGCCCATGGATTGTACCAAAGGAGCAGCCAGCGGCAAAATCGATCTCCTGTTTGACCCGCACAACAAATCCGGCGACAAACTGTCCATCGGTTTCCAGCTGCAGATTACCGGGGCAGAGTTAACCGGAGAAAATGAATTGATCACTGTCGTCGTGCCGAGCGCCCGGGTGAGCGGCAGCTTCCAGCCTGTGTCTACAACTCTGCAGCTGAGCGAAGTCGCATTGACTGAGCCGACAGTCAACTCCTTTGGCGACTCTCTGCTGGAAAATATCGGCCAATCTACCCAAAAGGATGCCCAGAGTAATCCTGGCGACGCAACAACTGAAAAAGCTCCGCCTTACCGGCTGAGGCTCGAACTGTTTCTGGTCGACAATGGCGTCGTCCGTTTTTTTTCTCATAAAAACGACCAGCAACCTGCTTCAATCTGGAAAACCATGCAGGTGAGTATAAAAAACTACCACTCCGGTATGGAGGAAAATCCAAATGATAATAATAATAATTCCGTAACTGCCAGTGGGGAAAAAGAAGGCTCTTCGACCACTTTTTCCTGGCAGGGAAAATTTTCTTCCCCGGACAATCTGACCGGCAACCTCCGTCTGCTTAAGATGGACGGTAGAGAACTGCTCAAAACTGTCGGCGACAATCACCCCTTTACAATAAAAGACATACAGGGCGTCGGCGACCTGAAAGGACAACTCGAATTTTATACCATGAAAGAGTCGCCGAATCGCATCCACTACAAACTCACTGACGCCGAAGTCTCTCTTGACGACTTTGTCCTGCTCGACAAGGAGCAAAGCATCCTGCGCGCCCCGGTGGTCAAACTTACCGGCCTCAGCCTCGTCGATGAGACGATCGACTTTGGCAATATTCAGATTCAGAATGGTATTGCCCAGTTTATCTATGGTCGAATACCGAAGATCTACCGCGAATTTACCGCAAAGAAATACCGACTCCATGGCCTGGATTTTGAGGGCAAGGTACTTTTCACACCAGAGAAAAAATCCTCCCAGTCGCTTACTTTTTCCGAGGTATCACTTAAAGCCAATGAACTGGACTCTGCGCCAAAAACATCGGAGAATCTTTTTGTTTCGGCAATAACCGAGGCCGGCGGCATTATAAAGGCCCAGGGAAACGTCTCCCGGAACCCTTTTTCTGTAGCCCTCAAAACAGGGTTTCGCCAGCTGCCGGCTCAAGACATCCACCCATTTTTTAGCAGTTCAGCACCAACAACCGATTTGCAAGGCAACTTGAGCGGTAAAGGAACCTTCTCGCTGCCGGCGAAAAGCTTTGTCGGCGATCTCGAATTAAGCGATGTTTCTGGAAAAGGCCCGCATAAAAGTCCGTTTTCATGGAAAAAAACGGCTTTTCGGGATGTGAATTACACTAAGGAGCCTTTCCACTTCGGTGCTGCCTTAATTGCTGTAGATGGGGCCCGTTTTTCCTGGCAGATTACCAGAGACGAGAACGGCGCGATGCAATATTTCTCCGATATTTTAAAAAATTATCTCCCGGCAACTGACAAACCATCTTCTCCTAAGACGAAAAGTCCCACCTCCCCAATCGATGTCGAGGAGATTTCATTTACGGCGAGCTCAGTAGATATTCTTGATCATCGGTTATCCCCTGAATGGCTCGCAGAAGGTGCACGCTTTACCGGAAGCATAAAGAATATCCACGCAGCTGCGTCTGCTGAAAGCAGGTTTTCGTTCACCGGGCAGCTGGCTGACAGT
>JBBRDD010000262.1:0-6181 GCA_038204235.1 Desulfobulbales bacterium | reverse complement strand
GCATGCAAGGCGCACAGTGAGTTCCTCTGAGTTAAGTTGTACGGCCAATGATGTGAGTATCAATAACGAGGCTACTGGTGCATAGTGGAATGAACGTGAAGGTGGACGGAAATTTCTGGGGTTCCGGCTTACAACCCCTATTCCGCAAATATGCATTGTTTGCTATCATCATTATTGTTTTCTCCCTTCCTCCGGCTCATTCCTTTCTCTCCATCATTACCAAATGCTAATGTTGAGGTAATCTCCAGTTAAGGTTCGTGTGTTAGAGTACTTTTTTAATTTTAACCAATAAAGATGTTGCCGAGGGAGTTACCACCGCATGGAGAACACAGTGAACCTTGAGATTTTTACATGGATACATGGAGGGGCCGGTAGTCAACCGGTGCTTGATTTCCTTTCCGTTGTTGCGGCAGAGCTTACCCCCTATTTGGTCCTTGCCAGTATGGCTGTCTACTGGTTCTCGACCGATCATAGCGGAAAAATGGTACTGTTGGAGGGTGCGGCAGTTGTGGCTTTAGGCCTTCTCTGCAATCAGTTTATCACAGTTTTTTATTTTCACCCCCGCCCCTATATGATGGGTTTGTGTAAACCACTGATATCGCACGGGCCGGAAACCTCCTTTCCTAGCGATCATGCCACCTTTCTTTTTGGTGCTGCCCTTGCCCTTGCCTTCCGATCAGGGTGGCGCAGTAAGGGGGCATTGTTGGCTATTATTGCACTGGCAGGGGCCTGGGGCCGAGTCTATACAGGCCTTCATTTCCCCTTTGATATTATGGGATCATTTGTTGTTGCACTGTTCAGCGTCGGTGTCATGAGCTGTTTACACATACCTCTGACGCCGCTATATGCCTGGGTAATACAACTGGTCGACCGGGTTGAAGCCCTTGCCGCCAGGAAAAGCATATCACCTCAACCTTCTCAAAAAAACCACTAATGACAACAAGAACAAGTGAGGTGCTACGAAGCGTGATGCACCATGGCATGTATAGACGATTTGAGAAGATCGCTAATTGCACCACTTTTTTGCGTCGCTTGATTTTCTCTGTCTGGCGGGCGGTTCTTAATTCTCGTTTTGCACTTCATGCCAGCGGCAAATCAAGGCGCTTTTTATTGATTCATTTTCGAAATGAGTATGTCCAGCAACAGCTTTCCAATCGGCAAGGCGCATGCCGTCAATGTGGTATTTGCTGCAATCTACTTTTTACCTGCCCTATGTTGACAAAGCAGGGACGCTGTCTTGCCTACGGCACATGTAGACCGCAGGTCTGCAAGGTATTTCCGATAGATCAGTCTGATCTTAATGAAGTGAAACTGTGCGGCGGTCAATGCGGCTACCTTTTCAATAGGGAAGATTTGAAAGAATAGGAAGACCTAAAGCCGTCTCCTGGCTTGCAAGTGCCCTTGGCCTGTGGGGTGAATTATCCAGATCTCTCTGTGATGTTCTGGTGCAATGATGGATACGGTTTACGATCCTGGCCATCTACTGCTTACCGTTTGATCTTCCGGTTCTCTTTACAGTATAAATGGAGGTTTTTAGTAAATTATGGAGATGTTACATGATATCATCAACTGGATCGTTCAGACAGTGGGGCAGTGGGGGTACCCTGGAGTCATTGTCATGATGTTTCTCGAATCTTCTTTTTTTCCCTTTCCCAGTGAGGTGGTTGTGCCACCGGCCGGATATCTGGCGGCCAGGGGAGAGATGTCCCTTTCTCTTGTCATCCTTGCCGGGATTGGGGGTAGTGTGCTTGGTGCGCTCTTTAATTACTGGCTGGCAGTAATGTGGGGACGGCCGTTTTTCGAAAAATACGGACGCTATGTGTTGGTGAGTGAAAAAAGCCTAGACAGGGCCGATCATTTTTTTGCCAATCATGGCCATATTTCGACCTTTGTCGGCAGGTTGCTGCCGGGCATTAGACAATATATCAGTCTGCCTGCCGGGATTGCCCGTATGAACCTACCCCTGTTTGCTGCATTCACCGGGTTGGGTGCAGGTATCTGGGTCATTATACTTGCATTGGTCGGTTATTATATCGGCAACAATCAGGAATTGGTCAATCAGTATTTACACCAGGTTGTCCTTGGCATAGCCGCTTTTACCGTCATTGTTGTGATAGGCTATGTCCTTGTAAAAAAGAGACAGTATGGAAATAAAACCAACTTAACAGATAAATCCTAATGCACGAAGTTCTTCTCAACCTGACCACCTGGATTACAAACCATCCGAATCTGGCCAGTTTTGCGATTTTTGTGTCCTCCTTTGCAGAATCTCTGGCCTTTGTTGGTTTGATCATGCCGGGTGCAGCCTTGATGATGACCGCCGGTGCCCTGATAACCACCGGAGCTCTTTCTTTCTCGACAACCATGGCCTGGGCAGTCTGTGGAGCTGTTCTTGGTGATGGTCTCAGTTTCTGGATGGGGCATCATTTTAAAGGTCGCATCCGTTCTTTTTCTCTGTTTGCCCGTTACCCGAATATGCTTGCTCGGGGAGAGGATTTTTTTCATCGTCATGGCGGGAAATCGGTTTTCTTTGGCCGCTTTGTTGGTCCGGTTCGTCCGGTTATTCCAATTATCGCCGGTATGCTCGATATGGGGCAAAGCCGCTTTACCGTATATAATATTCTCTCCGCTCTTGGCTGGGCTCCGGCCTACATGTTGCCAGGAATGGCTTTGGGTGCATCCCTGGCCTTGGCCGGTGAAGTTGCCGGACGGTTGGCTGTTCTACTGGTTTTCCTGATGCTGCTGACCTGGCTTGTCTTCAGCCTGTTCCGTAGAGCTTTCCTTTTTATTCTTACCAATGGGCCGATATGGGAAAAAAAGCTTGTCACTTTTACCTATCGTTCCCCGGTCATGCAGCGCTGGCTGGGTGGTTTTATAAATAAAGGCAGCTCTCTTCTTAGGCTGCTTATCGTGTTGATTATCTTCTTTATCGGGGCAAGCTGGCTCTTTCTCGGTATTTCGGAAGATGTAATGACCGGTGACCCCCTGGTACAGTCGGGCAAGTCTCTTTACCACCTGCTGCAGGGGTTCCGAACACCCTGGGGCGACACCATTATGGTCGGCATGACCATGTTGGGTGATGCGGCGGTAACCGTCCCTCTTGTCCTGGCAGGCTTGTTCTGGCTGCTGTTTAGAAAAGATCGTTACAGCGCTCTGTTTCTAACAGGCACTACGGTCATTGGCTTTCTTTTGGTCACAATAGTTAAACAAGTCACAAGGATTCCTCGTCCGGTGGATATGTATGGCGGCGCTGTCCATTGGGCCTTTCCCTCCAGCCATGCCACGATGTCTTTGGTTATCTTTGGTTTTCTTGCCCTACTCTGCAGCCGCGAGATGGTCGCGAAAAAACGTTGGCTCCCCTTTGCCTTGGCCCTGTTTTTAATCCTTGGTATCGGCTATTCCCGGTTGTACCTTGGTGCCCATTGGCTCTCCGATGTTGTTGGCGGGTTCAGCCTGGGCACGGCCTGGCTAATTATTATGACCTTGATCTTTCTGCATGGAAAACGACCCTGCAAAAGCCGGGGGCTGTTTCGATTTTCTCTTATCGTATTTATACTGGCAGCCTTCATCCACTGGGCAACCGGCTTTACCGATAACCGGCTCCGCTATCAACAGCAACATACGACCATGCAGATGACCACCGGTAACTGGCTTGAACATGGCTGGCAGCAGTTACCTGCCCATCGTTTTGATCTGGGAGGGGAAGAAGAACAGGTTATGAACTTGCAGTATGCTGGAACACTCTCAGATCTTCAGGCTCTGTTGCAACAGTCAGGTTGGCAGCAACCTCTGCCGTTGACTCCGGCCTCGAGTTTGCGTTGGCTGATGGCAAATCCAGATGTAGAAGATCTGCCAGTATTGCCACAGGTTCATGACGGTCGCAATGAAACACTGCTCTTGATTCACACCCTGCCGGGGGGAAAAAAAGATTTTTGGGCCTTGAGACTCTGGTCCGCTGATGTTCTTCTTGAAAATTCCGACCTGCTTTGGGTTGGCACGCTCAGCAGAATGACTGTTCGTCATTATATAAATCTGATTTACATACCTCGAACCGTGGGGGTGGTTACACCTGTGTTGCTGCTTCCTGCTCTGACCGGGACAACGGTATCTCTAAAATCGGCAAAACAAAATCCCGTGCTGTTGATTGAAAAAAAGATGGTAACGCGACAATGAAAACCTCCTTTCTACCCCGTACCGTTATCATCCTTGGCCTGGGTCTCCTGTTGCAATGGCAATTCTTACAGGACTCGCGGAAGTCCTATGTTGAAACCTGTGTTTATTTTATAAGCACAGGTGGTGACATAGGTTTTAGAAGAAGGAACTAAGAGGGCCAGCGTGAGTTGGACTTCATAACAGTAGGTTTTCGTTCAAATACCCCCGCTGGTCGACCATCCTTGAATTGGAAGGAATCAAAGGTTCGGAAAGGAAATACGTCGATTGGCTACCGAGCCTGTGCCTCAAAGACGGTATGCAGTCGTTGGATGTTTTTACCGAGGCGGCCCTGGATTTGATGGCGGATCAACTCACCACCTCTCTACAGATCGACAGTTATACATGGAAAGCTTTAGTGAGGGGTCACCAGATCGGCCAAAAACCTGTGGATGTCGAAACCTTGCAACAGGTCTTCACCCAGGATCTGAACGGCAAGGAAGCGAAGCTGCACCGTTAAGGGTATAACATAAAAAGTCTGAGCGAAGCGATCGATGCTCGCCCTTCAGAAATCCGCGCCTATTAGCATGGGCACCTGGCACAAGGAAGATCACAGGAGATCCAGAAGGAATTGCCAAAATTGGGGATTGCTGGTTGACTCCACCCCTTACGCTTCCCAGTGTCAAATAAAGTGAGCAGGTGACACGATTGCGCTCCGCTACACCTACGGGGGCAATTTAATAACAATTGGAGGGGCAATCAAGATATTTTACTTGAGTGATCCTGCTACTTCCCGAGTTCAATGGTTTATGGAACTTTAGAACCGTTTGTTTAAATTCACCCTATGGCGGCGGGATTAATCACCATCGATCCCATAAAAAACAATTCAAGAAGTTTTTTTTCAGCTTCCGGAAGACAGTTTTCTATAGTCAGGACTTGCCCGCCGTGTAGGAAAAACTTAAAAGCGAAATTAAAACCATCCCCTTTTTCAATGGCGGAAATATCATCCACAAAAAGGCTTATTGTCTCAGTAACGGCAAGAAAACCCTTTCTCATAAAACCCCCTTTTATTTTTCACCTTAAAAGTTTTTTGTTTTTCCCACGTTCCCCATTCTATCCCTTTGTTTCGGGTTCGGGTACTCGCTTTTCGCTTTTCGAGGAGTTGGGAAAAATATCCATCTTCAAAATATACCTTTTGGGACGTTGTGCCAAAATACCTCAGATTGATTTCTTGCAGTAACGGCATTTGCGTAAGACCTGGGAACCCAATCTGTGAAGCCGAACAAAGGTGATTTACAGGTTACCAAAGACAAAGGCTCCTTTTCAACAAGCGGCAATATCGCACTTTTCAATAAAACCGGCCAGTCTATTGTTGGCCTGGCACAAAATAAGTCTTAATGTCTCTGTGGACATGCTGCTACAGCCCTTATCATCCTGATAATTGCCCAAAAGACAGCAGACCAGGCTAACCCCCGGTAATCGGGAATTAGATCTAGACAAGTAGAAGTAACAAATCACTGGATAAATTTCCCAAACAGGAGGATGCATTATGAAAGCACTCGTTGTGTATTCAAGTAAGACCGGAAATACCAAAAAGCTGGCGGAAGCACTCTACAGCGCAGTGCAGTTCGAGAAGAAATTGATATCCATTTCTGATAATCCAGACCCTACAGAGTACGATTTCGTCGCAGTTGGTTTTTGGTTGCAGGAAGGGCAACCAGATCCCGCCACGCAGGATTTTTTGCCAAAGATTGGTAGAAAGGAAGTTTTTTTATTTACTACCCATTGTGCGGCAAATAATTCTGATCACGCGAAAAATGCCTTAAAGAAGGCTAAGGAACTGGCTGCGCCTGCGCGAATTTGCGCTGTTTTTAGCTGCCCCGGACAGGCTTCTGAAGAGATCCTAGAGCAAGCCAGCAAAGAAGATCCTCAACCTTCTTGGCTTGCAGATGCGCCTGCGGCCAAAGGGCATCCAGATGAAGAGGACATCAGACAATTTATTCATTTGTTTAATAATTTAAATTTACCTTAA
>JBBRDD010000261.1:0-6207 GCA_038204235.1 Desulfobulbales bacterium | reverse complement strand
GGCCAGCTCTTCCCCATTTGGAACCGAGATGGTGACGGTGATTCTTTGATCGACCGCGATTTCCTGCACGGCAGCAACAATCATCTGCCGGGGAACCGGGTTGATGGCCGGCTGGCCTACTGCAATGGCCAATCCAGGTTTGGTGACCGTACCGATGCCTTTGCCGCCGCATAATAAAACGTTGTCCAGGAGGACGGATCGAACCGGGTCAGCAGGTTGGTGATCTGCAGAGACAGTTGCCACTATTATAGCCCCATTGGTCACATCAGGGTCGTCACCGGCATCTTTTATGATTGATGCGGTTGCCGAACTCTCATTCATTGTGCATTGATGGACTGCAAAACTTTTTCGACTGCCGTCAGGAAAGGGGATTTCGATGTTCTCCGGACAAATCCCATGCATCACGGCATAAGCTGCCGCTTTTGCCGCCGCCGCAGCACAGGTACCGGTGGTAAAACCGCTTCTGAGACGCTTGGCAACCATGGTTATTCAGCTGCCAGGCGCAGAAGAGCATTGATAATTGCCGCAGCGACGGGACTGCCGCCTTTGCGGCCCAGGTTAGTGATATAGCAGTTATTTTGTTCCACCAGCAGATCTTTTGATTCGGCTGCATTGACGAACCCGACCGGAACACCGACAACCAGCGGAGCATCGGCCGGGGGAACGGCAGCAAGACTTCTGATGGTCTGGACCAGCGCGGTAGGTGCATTGCCCATGGCGACGATACCAATTTTGGCGTTCAGGGACATCTCGATGGCCATTTCCGAGCGGGTCTTGTTTTCCGCTTTGGCGCGGGCAGCGACCTCCGGGTCGGCGACCCGGCAGATTACCTTGCCGCCCCATTTGGCAAGCATGGTTTTGCTGATCCCCGATGCCACCATGGTGACATCGGTAAGGATATCTTTTCCTTCACGAATAGCTTTGATGCCGGCTTCGATTGCACCAGGGGAAAAACGCATGGTATCCTTAAAAGAAAAATCGCCGGTAGCGTGGATGACCCGCTGGACGATTCTGAAACTCTTTTCATCCATGTTGATTGGGCCAAACTCTTCTTTAATTATTCTAAAGCTTTCCTTCTCAATATCTCCGGGAAGGATTTTTTGTAGATGTACCGTCATAATTTTGCTCTCGGCAATTGTTAATGAAATTAATAAATTCATCTGCTGTCCGCGGGGAAAAACCGAAGTGCAGATGCATATAGCCGCCAAGGACTTTTTTGTAGGTGTAGCCTTCGCTTGTGCCATTATTTACAACATAAATCCGTTCAATATAGTCCGGCATTCGGTCAATATTGGAATAATGGAATTCATGTCCGCGTAAAACAGTACCAGCCGGACCAAAACAGCTGGCAGACCGGGTCTGGATCTCCCGGTAGCCGAGACTGGCCCTGGTTTTCTGCATATGCGCCTTGACCGGAAAGGCGCCGATCATGTGGTGAAAGACATTTTCCTGGTCAATGATGCCTTCGGTGAGATACATGAATCCGCCACATTCGGCATAGACTGGCCGGTCGCGCTCAATCCAGTGCTGTATCGCGGTAATCATCGAGTGGTTTTTGCTTAACATTTCTGCATAGAGTTCAGGATAGCCGCCACCGAGATAGAGGGCATCCAGTCCGGCCGGTAGCTCCGGGTCGGCGAGGGGACTGAAAAAAATCAGCTCACATCCGGCTTCGCGCAAAATATCAAAATTATCTTCATAATAAAAACAGAACGCTTTGTCACGGGCAACGCCGATCCGGCAGCGTTCTTTCTTTGCCGGGAAAGGAGAAAATACCTCGGTTTTGGGCTCTTTGGCGACTTGAAACAGTTGTTCAATCCGGTCCAGATCGATATGTTCGGCAACGCTCCGGGCAAGCAGTTGTATTGCTTCAGTATCAAGAGGGGCCTCGTCGCTGGTCAGCAGGCCAAGATGACGGCTGGGGATTTCAAAGGCAAGTGTTCTCGGCAGATAGCCGAGGATTTCGGCCTGACAGTGTTCCCTGATAGCATCAGTTACCAGTTGCAGATGTCTCTTGCTGGCAACCCGGTTGAGGATTATTCCTTTGGGGGCGGCTTTCGGCCGCAGTAGTTCAAATCCCTTGACGATAGCTGCAGCGCTTTCGGCCATCGACCGTACATCAAGAACCAGGATGCCGGGAATATCGAGTGCTTCAGACAAAGAACCGCTGGACGAGATTCCGCCGTCAAACATGCCCATCACCCCTTCGATGATGGTAATGTCGGCGTTCCGGCTGTTTTTTGCGAGCGTATCCCTGGTGAATTTTTCGCCACTCATCCACAGGTCGAGATTACGGGAAACCTGACCGGTAACCAGCCGGTGCAGACCCGGGTCGATGAAATCCGGCCCGCATTTGAACGGTTGTACCGACCGGCCCTTTTCCCTGAAAGCTGCCATCAGTCCTAACGCAACCGTCGTTTTGCCCGACCCGCTGGAGGTGCCTGAAACAATAAATCTGCTGGATATGTTTTTGTTCATTGGTTTTTTTAAGTACACCTGGAGCCCATGGGGTGCATGGAATCGAGGTTCTGGCCATCATTGTTGCCAATATTGAAAACTTACTTGCCGGGTCTTATTGAAAGGGTCGAAAACCACCTGAGCCTGCACATCGAACACCTCGGCAATTGTCTCCGCCGTCAAGGTACGCTCGGTCGGACCATGGTGGACGATCCGGCCGTCTTTCATCAAGAGGAGCTGGTCGCAATAGGCTGCCGCCAGGTTGAGATTATGGATAACGGCAATCACTGTCCTGCCTTCAGCCCGGACCAGCTGGCGGGCAATATTAAAGATATGCAGCGTATATTTTACATCAAGGCTGGAGGTCGCTTCATCGAAAAGAAGCACCGATGCGTTCTGGGCCAGAGCCCGCGCCACAACCGCGCGCTGCTTCTGACCGCCGGATAGATTGTTGGTGTAACGATCTTTAAGTTTGCTGATGCCGATGCATTCCATAGCCTTATCGACAGCCAGCCAGTCTTCCTGAGAAGGTGCTGAGAAGCGGTCGATGTGCGGATGACGTCCCATCAGGACGATTTCTTCCACGGTAAAACCAAAGCCGGTGTCAAATTCCTGGGGGACAAGGGCAAGCTGCCGGGCCAGTTCACGTTTGGCATAGGTATGAATTTCCTTTCCGTTAAAAATAATAGTGCCGGTCAGCTGTTTTTTGGCACCGATAAGCAGATCGAGAAAGGTTGTTTTACCGCAGCCGTTGGGGCCGACGACCCCGTAGAATTTTCCGGGTGAAAGACAGAGATTTATTTCCTGCAGGACAGGGTCAGTGCCGTAGGCAAAAGAGACTTCGTTGAGTGTAAAGAGAGCATTGTCACTCATAGCTCTTGCCTTTTTGTTTCTGTCGGAAAATAACGCAAAAAAACGGCCCACCAATCAATGCGGTCAGTACCCCGATAGGCACTTCGACAGGCAATACCGCACGGGTCATGGTATCGGCCAGCAGGAGCAGAATGGCTCCGGCCAGCGCGGAGACCGGCAGCAGTTTGCGGTTGTCTGGACCCACCAGGTAGCGCATCAGATGCGGCACGATCAGTCCAATAAAGCCGATTATGCCGGTAATAGCAACGCAGACAGCTGCCACTAGCGAAGCTGTCAGCAGCAGAATCTTTCTTACCTTGGCTGTTTCCACGCCCAGAGTATCGGAGGATCGTCGGCCAAGGCTCATAATGTTCAGATCCCGGCCATAATATAATGTTACCCCGATGCTGAAGACGAAGGTAACACCAATCAGCAAAACGCCGTTCCAGGTGCTCGAGGCGAAACTGCCCATCAGCCAGAATATAATTACTGCCACTTGTTCGTCGGCAAGATATTTCATGAAACTGATGCCGGCGGACAGAATCGCTCCGACAATGACTCCAGAGAGAATAAGGGTCTGGGCAGATATCTGGCCGTTGAAGGTGGAAAGACGCATCACTAACAGCAGGGTAAGCGTCGCACCGACAAAAGCAAAAATTGGGGTTGAGAAATGGCCGAGCATGCTCAGGTTGGCCAGGAGCGCTAAAGAGGCCCCAAAGGCTGCACCGCTGGAGATACCGAGTGTATACGGGTCGGCAAGGGGGTTGAGGAGAATCCCCTGATAGATTACTCCGGAAAGAGCCAAACCTCCGCCAACCAGAGCGGCGGTGAGAATCCGCGGCAGTCGGACATCCATGACGACATAGGGTATGGTCGTTTCTATACCGGCGGTCAGGGAAGAATCGCCAAATATCTCTGCTCCGATGACCCGAAGGATCTCTCCCGGTGCGATCTCCATATAGCCCATCCCGGTCGACAAAATGATCACGAGAACGGCACAGAGAAACAGGGCGGAGACAAGCAGGTAGTATTTTTTTTCCGAATGGCGATACATTACTGCCTTATTACTGAAAGTCTGTCAAAAAAAGAATACGGAAAGTATTTTTAACAGTAATACCTCGATCATCCCACCAAGGGTTCTTTTTTCCCTCTCGGGGCATTAAAAAGTCCCGGCTCATTTTCCATTTGCCGGGATTGTAAATATAAACAGCAACGCGACTCTGATATCAGGTCAGATAATAATAAATTACGGCAACCAGGACAACACAGAGGGCCCGGGTCACCTGACTGAAGCCGACGAGTTCCAGCGCGAGTTGCGGCGAAAAGATTCCGCTGTAATAGGGCAGTTGATGACGAACCGCCCTGATCGGAGTTGATAATATGTTGCCCACCAGCAGGGCCAGCACCACTTCCTTGACGGTGAGACTGTTCTGGGCCAGCAGCACACTGGCCGCTGTCAAGCCCGCCGAGAATTCCGTGGTTACATGCAAGACGACAATTCCCAGACTCTGTGGATTCAGCCATGAAAGAAACCACGCCTTGGCGGAAATGAATTCTTCTATCCTGGTAAATAGACCATACCTGCTGAAAAGAAAAAAGAGCAGATAGACCGGAACCATAAATATCATGACCTTGCCCATCCTTTTTTTCAGCCTTTTGGCGCTCGTGACAACTGCCGTTTTCCAGCCGATTCGTTCCTTTTGCGGTGGCATAAGAAGAGACTGGTTATTATTTTCGGGAAGCAGCATTCGGCCGCTGAGGACAACCAGGATTGTCTGGAGGATTGCGGCCGAAAAGGTAAGGCCGACATAGAGCAATGCGGCCGCCTTGATAAGCGGTACAGTGAGAAAAAAAGTCGTCGGCAGGTGAAGAAAAAATCGTGGCAGGGAGTTAAACAGGTTGGCGAGGACCAGTTCTCTTTTACTCATCTGTCCCTTGTCGAAGGCCTCGGCCAGCATTGTGTTGGCAGAGACTCCGGATACAAATGCCATGGAAAAACTGGCACCGGTGACCGCCGACAGTCTGCCCATGCGAATGAGAGGGCGGGCAAACATTGCCAGTCGGTTAGTCCAGTTGAGGCTTTCAATAAAATTGGCGATAAAAAGTCCGATGGCAATTGAGATGCTGATTCTGATGATCGGCAGAATCACCTGTGGCCATATTGCGGAAATGAGACTGTGTTCCATGGAAAGTCGCTACGGTTGAAAAGAGATGTTAAAAGAATATCCCCGATACTGAGCAACGGCGCTCTGCAGGTTTTCAACGCGCGATAGTACACCTCATGGCGCGGAAAGAAAATAATTATTATTTTTTGGACACTTTGGTGGGGCAAGGTTTTGCGCGATGCGGGAGTACCACATTTTTACCGACGAATAGTAGTTGACTTTCTGCAGAGCTGTTGCTTAAATGTGATGGAGTTTCAGGTGCTTTGCAAAAAGCTGAAGAGGGAACCTCGTGTGAATCGAGGACGGACCCGCCGCTGTAACCGGGGACAGATTTCACGTTTTGCCACTGGGAGCATATCCCGGGAAGGTGTGAAAGATGATTGATCCGGAAGTCAGAAGACCTGCCTGAAATGAAGGTTTTTGTCATCCCGTGGAACAGGATGCTTTCATCGATACGAGGAACAACAGGGAATCCCCGGATCAGCTATTATGATTCGGGGATTTTTTTATTCTCTCCGGGGCTGAAATTTACCGGCAGAGAACGCCTTTGCCGATACCCTTTTCAGCATATCGCTGATGCGGCCAGGGATCGTGGCATCGAACTGCAATAACTGCAAGCAACAGATTATAATCGGGCTGTACGTTTAATTAAAGGGAAGATGATGCAAGGGACATTCTATGTGGTTGGAGTAGGACCGGGAGATCCGCAGTTGATGACTTTGAAAGCGGCAAA
>JBBRDD010000260.1:0-6289 GCA_038204235.1 Desulfobulbales bacterium | reverse complement strand
CGGATGCGCCACACCGAGATAGAAATGCCCGTAACCGGTGTAGACATCCAGATTTTCCAGAAAAGTAGTGGCCGGAAGAAGCAGATCGGCATACTTCGCCGTTGGCGTCATAACCTGTTCGTGCACGACGGTAAAGAGATCCTCTCGCAGCAGGCCCCGTCGGACCATTGTGCCGTCAGGGTTGACACTTAACGGATTGGAATTGTAAACGATCAGCGCTTTAACCGGTGGCTCGAGAGCAGTCAGCGCATGACCGAGCTGAATCATATTGACGATCCTTGTTGGCCCACTTGCCAGATCTGGGTAGGTCAGTTTACCGTTATCTCCTCGGAACGCTCCGGAAGAGAGTAAAACTCCCCGCCCTTCCCCCCCGGCAAAAAGTCCCAGACAGGCAGCCAGCGAAGCAATCGCCCGCACGGCCATCCCACCTCTGCTGTTGCGCGATAGACCGATGCCAATCCTGAAAAAAGTTCGGGGTGAGCCGGCCAGCAGAGCAGCAAGTTTTTCTATTTCATCTTTAGCGACACCGCTCTCGCTGACAAAACTTTCCCAGCCCCGTGCTGTTACATAGGCAGCCTGCTGCGTGAATCCTGCGGTATGGCGATCGATGAATTGCTGGTCGATCATATTTTTTTCAATAAGCGATTTCATCACTCCCAGAGCCAGTCCACTATCGCCACCTGGTTTTACCTGGAGGTAATTATCCGCCGCCTTGCCAGTCTGGTTGCGATACGGATCAATAACAAGCAGCCTCGCCCCTTTTTTCCGGGCGCGGGTGATATACTGCCAAAAGTGGACATTCGTTACTTTGATGTTAATTCCCCAGGCAACAATCAATTCGGCATCCGCGGCATTTTCCGGGGGACAGCCGGGAAGATTGCCGCACTGTTTCCGCCAGCCGGCACCGGACGCCGCAGAGCAGATGGTCTGATCCAACCTGGAGGTACCCAGCCGGTGAAAGACAGGGTAGCCGGCGAAACGGTTCACCGCCCCCATATTGCCGGCATAGGAATAGGGCAGGATCGACTCGCCGCCATATTGCTGACGAATCGCCTTCAGTCGGGTTGCCAGGATATCCAGCGCTTCCTGCCAGTCGATCCGGCGAAAGTCTCCCGCCCCTTTGTTACCCACCCTGAGCTGTGGATAGAGGACCCTCTCACGGCAATACAGCCGTTCGGGATACCGACGCATCTTCCGACAGATAAAACCGGCCGTATACGGATGATCTTTATCACCGTGCAGAGCAACTACCCTGCCGTCTTCAACGGTGGCGAGCATGCCGCAGGTATCGGGACAGTCCAGCGGACAAATAGTTTTTTTTTGTATTTTTATAGCCATAACAGTGACCAGCCATTAATCATCTTGTGTTTTTCACAAGAGAATAATCTCGAAAAAAGAACCTACCCCAACAAGGCATGCCCATCATAAAGATAGCGTTTTATCTTGTGGGTAGCCGTTTTGATAAAAGGCTCCCGCCGTTCGAAAACTTTTGCCAGCCGGGATGATTTCGGCAGTTGCCTGTTCAGTTCCAGGCGCATCGAGTCGAGCAAATTTTCAATATAGGCCCGCCTGTCGGCACGAGAACTCCCGGCAGTCTGATCATCGATAAATTCATAATCTGGATAGACCCAGGCCTCCATCTGGCCGTTGTTTTCAATAAGCAGGGTTTCCACAACCCAATGAAAGGTGTTCATCTTATGTTCGATTGCTTCCGGATAGACATTTTCACCATTACTGAGAACAATCACGTTTTTTAATCTGCCACAGACATGCAGATTGTCCTCTTTATCGATAAAGCCAAGATCGCCGGTGAACAGCCATCCGTCTTTGGTCAACACTGTATTGGTGCCTTCCTCATCATTAAAATAACCGAGCATCACATTGGCACCACAGACGGTTATCTCACCAATACCTGTTTCCGGATCCGGATTGACTATTTTTACCTTAACACCGGGAATCGGCTTGCCCGTCGAGCCGATGGCAATAGTTTTGTCCCCTGCCGGTCCTCCGGCGATCAGAGGCGACGACTCGGTCATGCCATAGCCTATCAGATAAGGAAAATTTGCTTCATAAAGAAACTTCTCCACATCGGGATTAAGCGCTGCCCCGCCAACCCCCATGAGCTGCAGGTTACCGCCAAAAAAAGCAATCAGCTTTTTACCAATCTTTCGGTGAACGAGTTTTCTGCCCATACCGAATTTACACACCCTTTTTAACAGACGGCTTTTTTCAATTTGCGGCAGGACCCTCTTTTTATAGATCTTTTCCAGTACCAGAGGGACGGCGAAGATAGCAAAAGGTTTTTCGTAAGCGCAGAGTTTCTGCAGGATAGCCGGTGTCGGAGTCTTACCGGCGTAGGCAATACGGCCACCGCACAGCAGCGGCAGGATGAAACCGCAGGTGAATTCATAGGTATGCGACATAGGTAAAATAGAGAGCCAGACGGATCCCGGCTTGATTTCTTTCAGCCCGGCGGCGGCATAGGCGTTAGCCGTCAAGTTCTTATGGGTCAGCATGACTGCTTTTGAATACCCGGATGTCCCGGAGGTATACAAAATAGAAGCAAGATCATTTTCACCTACCGGAGGAAAGACGGGACTTTCTGCTTCCTCTTTCAAGACGGTCAGCGCATCCGCGAGATAGCTGGAAAAAGTAACCACGGCCACAACACTCATCTCGGGATTGTAGTCATCAAGAGTGATAATCGGCACCTGCAGCTCCTGCCGCAGTTCATAGATTTTTTCGATTTGCTTCTGGGTTATGAACAGAGCCTTGACCTGCATCTCATTGAGAATATGATGGACGTCACTCTCCGGCAGGTCTGGCAGGATGGGGACAGCAATCGCCCCCAGGCGAACAATGGCAAGGTAGGCTATACCCCAGTTTTGCGAATTTTCGCTCAGGATGGCGACATGATCGCCTTTACCAACTCCGTTTTTTTGCAGTCGCGCAGCAATGGCAAAAATACTTTCAAGGAATTCACCATAGGAAAGAGGTATCTCCATCGCCATTCCTATAGCAGGTTTGTCTTTGTATTTTGCACAGCTGGAATCGATAACATAATTGAGAGTCATACCGACTTCTACAACTGAATTCATGGTTCACCTCTGTCTATGCCCCGGCACTTTTCACTCCCGGCAAGGCAAAATTATTGTCTGCTTCGTAGTTTGGACAAGCCGTACGATAGTACACAAAACGACTTTCATCGTCAATGTAACCATTCTCCGGAATACAAATCAAGCCGGCATAGCCTCAGGACTGCACGCGTTACCCGTACCGGAGATGCGCGAAGGAGGTCTTTGAACTGTGCGAATGTACGTTTAATGACCGAAAACGATACTGTTTCGTTGCTGAAGAATGCTTACCTGTAAAATTACCAGGGCTCGCGGAATGGCAGGAGGGATGTTTAAGGAAATTACCGAAGAAATTTATATCAGTGGTGAGCTGTAAGAGCAACGCATCAATGATATTTTGCCAACAAAGGACATGACGGAACAGCAGGCCTGTTTATCAGAATCAGACCTCTTCAGAAGGCTCTGAACTTTGATCCTGGAGAAGTTTTTTTACTGCTCCGGTGATATCCTCGATAGCAAAAGGCTTGGCAATGGTGATTACATTATCAAGATAACCGGCAACGGCAAGGTATCGCTCTTTCGAGATAGTTCCACCGCCGGAGATGGCGATGACCGGGAGCTTAGGTGCTAGAGTGCGCAGATCGAGAATAGTCTGTAGTCCGTCTTTGACCGGCATTACCATATCGGTTATGACCATATCGCAGGGACATTGTTGAAACAGTTCGACCCCTTTCTGGCCATTGACTGCCGACAAAACTTCATATCCATTCATTTCCAGGATCCTGCGGAGCAGGTCAAGGGCTGTCGGCTCATCGTCTATAACAAGGATACGTTTCCGGTCGTTCATTGTAATGTTGTATATATTGTCTTTTGGTTAAAGAATAGCTTTCTGCCTTTATACGCTACTTTAAAAAAATTTCAAACCAATTTAATAGCATCAGATTGATCTCGTTTTCATCCTGAAATGGCCCTTTTGCTGTAAATCGCAACGTTCGATACGTTTAACCGCAGGCATATAACCGATATAGGGATCTACCGCTTCCAGCCGAAGATTAAATTTCGAGAACAACGACGAGTGAGGTCCAAAGAGCCGTATCAGACTGTAAATGATCGAATTTTATCCACGGTGAGGGTCAGTGCGCCAAAATCCATCTCGACCATTCCGGTCAGCAGATACCCTCTACCGCTGTGCAACATATGCGCGTGACGCTTATAGACTTCAGGGAAAAATGTCGTCTCCAGTTGTCCTGTCTCATCTTCGAAAGTGAGAAATTCCATAACCTCCCCGGTTCGTGTCGATACCAGCTTGCCTGTCAGCAGCCAGGCCACCAGCTGTACCCGTTGTCCGACACGATCCGGCAGAGCTGCCACTTTCACCAGTCCTTTCCCCTGATGCTGTAAAAATTGCACGGGATGACAGTCACAGAGAAAACCAAGAATTTCATACTCCCTTCTCAAGGCATCTTTTCCATCCGGTGGCGGCAGCGGAGGTGCCGGAGGAAGCTTTGCCGCAAAAAGGGAAAGGCACCGTTTATCGTGCAGCAGCCGTTGAAAACTGGCCCATTGCCAGAGCAAGGCGGTCCGGTTGCTCTCGGGATGCAGGCTGTCCAGCGCCCCGGCATGGATAAGCGCACGGGCTTCATTGTCCGCCGGCTGCGTTCGCCTGAAAAAATCGCCGTTATCGTGAAATGGTTCCTGATCCCGCGCCCGCACAAGCCGATCCATAAAACCAGCCGACAGGCCGTGCACACTCTGCAAACCGACCAGTATCCGGTCTTTTTTCCCCGTCCAGGAAATCGTACTGGTCCGGACATCCGGATGCAGAATTTTCAGACCCAGTCTTTTCGCCTCGGAAACATAAGCAAAAGTAGAATAATACCCCCCCTGGTTGGCGATCACCGCAGCCATGAATTCTGCGGGATAATGGCGTTTAAGATAAGCGGCCTGAAAGGAAACCCTGGCATAGGAGGCGGAGTGCGGCTTGCAAAACGAATAGCCGTCAAAGCTCATCATCATCCGCCACATTCGTTCCACCTCGCCCGGCTCTACATGACGTCGGATGCAGCCTGCAAAAAACATGGTTTTGTAGTGCTGGAGCCTGTGAACTTTGTCTTTTTTGGACATGACCTTGCGCAGACCATCGGCGTCACTGTGGCTGAAACCGGCCAGGGCAACGGCCACCTTGGAGACATCTTCCTGGTAGACCATCAGACCGAAAGTATCGTCGAGGACATCACCGATCTGCGGGCAAAGCGGCTGCCAGCTTCCGCCATGGAGGCGCCGCACATATTCCCGGACAAACTCGTTGGCCGCCGGACGGATGATAGAGGATTGGATCACCAGTTGTTCAAAATCACCGGTCCCGGCCTTTTTTTCCAGCAGACGCATGGCCGGACTCTCAATATAAAAACAGCCCATGGTCGCCCCTTCGGCAACAGACATCCTGGTCGCCGGATCATCTTCGGGCTGCCAGTTCAATTCGTCAAGACAGTCGCCGCCTTCACGTACCGCAGCAAGAGTATCGCGAATAACCCCCAGGCTTCTGTTGCCGAGGAGATCAATTTTGACCAGTCCAGCCTCTTCAGCGCCGTCTTTTTCCCACTGGATAATCGGCACGCCTTTGGCCGCCCGCTCGACCGGGACATAATGCGCGATCGGCTCGGGGGTGATGATCACTCCTCCAGGATGAACAGAGAGATACCGCGGCACCCCGATAAGGTTTTGGGCGAGCGCTAAAACCTCAGGCCAGGGAGATGACAGGTCTTGATCTTTGAGTGACGGCAGAGAGCTCAGGCACCGTTCAAGATTTTCCGCCCCGCTGCTCTGCATCCAGGGCAACCGTTTCGTCAACCGGGAAATCTCACCGTCCGGCAAGCCGAAGGTCCTGGCCGTTTCCCGAATAGCCATACGCGGTTGAAAAAAGACATGGTTACAGACCATTGCCGCATGACCTGCATAATCCTGCAGCACATCAGCCAGCACTTCATCACGCTCGTCCCAGGAAAAATCGATATCGATATCGGGTGGATCGGTCCGGCCGGGATTGAGAAAACGCTCGAAATAAAGATTGTATCTGATCGGACAGACATTGGTTATGTCCAGGCAGTAGGCGACCAGCGAGGCGGCCCCCGAACCGCGGCCGCAGATCCTCCTCTTTTTTCTTTTGCCGTCCGCACCTTTTCTATGAACTATATCCCGGACAACCAGAAAATAAG
>JBBRDD010000259.1:0-6294 GCA_038204235.1 Desulfobulbales bacterium | reverse complement strand
GAAAGCATCACCATGGTCATACCCTTTGTTGCATCCTTTATGGGTTTGCTCTGGTCTTCCTCCTCATCAGCCTGGATTGCCTCTTTTAACATATTGGAACCGACCAGGGCGAGCATGATGAAGGCCACCCAGTGGGCATAGGCAGCCACATAGTTTTCAATTGAGGCTCCCAGGCCCCAGCCGACTATCGGCATCAGGGCCTGGAAAAGGCCGAAATGCCAGGAAAGCCGGAAAGTTTGGCGAATGCTGACCTGTTTAAGGCTGACCCCGGTGGCAATGGCCACGGCAAAAGCATCCATTGCCAGTGCCACGGCAATTCCAAGGGTGGTTAATATATGCATGCTGTTTATTCCAGAACCCTTTCGCGGCTTATAGGATTACGAGTGCAGAGGGTCAGGTCTCAAGGTCAAGGAGCTGTTTTTTTATCTCCAGACCGCCACCAAAACCGGTAAGAGATCCGTCTTTACCAATGACCCGGTGGCAGGGAACTATTATCGGCAGGGGGTTTTTTGCGTTGGCCAGGCCGACCGCCCGACATGCCTTGGGATTACCGATCCGTTTGGCAATTTCGCCATAGCTCGCGGTCTGGCCAAAGGGAATTTTGCACAGTTCCTGCCACACGCTTTCCTGAAAAACTGTCCCTTTCGGGGCGATTTTTACATCAAACTGCTGTCGGCTGCCATTAAAATATTCGGCGAGCTGCTGGAGCGCCTGTTGGAAGCATTCCTCATCGTATCGCCAGTCGTCAGGGATCTGTATTTGTTCCAGTCTATTTGGGAAGTGCAGCTCTTCCAGCACGCCATCAGCACCAACAAGCATCAGTTTACCTATGGAACTCTGATAGTAGCAATATTGTTTCAAGGTTTTCTCCTTTGCCAGCACTAAACTTTTACGGCAATGAGCTGTGCAACTGCACCGAGGCCGGTGTGCAACCGTCCTTCGTGTATTTCCCGCTCTAATTCGATCAGATGGGTGATCTGAAGCTCTGCCAGCTCTTTTTTCAGATCGCTGATTTCCAGTAACAGCTCTTTTACCGGAGGCCCCCCTGTACCATGATTGAGCTGGCGGGGGGTATATCCTTCGAGGAGGAAGACGCCGTCTCGTTTCAGGCTTAACGGTATCTGGCGATGCACCTGCCGGCGGACAGGTGGCAAAAGATGACAGAAAATGGAAATTACTGCGTCGTAGGTGTCGGGCAAGAGTTGGTATTCGGCCAGGTCGGCGACACGGGTGGTAATTGTCACTCCTCGGTCTGCAGCAAGCCTTTGAGCCTTTTGCAGACCGACAGTCGAGTAATCCACTGCCGTAACCGTATAGCCCTGCCGGGCGAGGAAGACGCTGTTTCTGCCTTCTCCGTCGCCAAGGCATAAGACTTTTCCGACCGGTGGCAGTTGCTCCAGGGATGCCGCCAGAAAATCATTTGGCTCGGTGCCATAGGCATAACCGGCTTCACTGTACCGCTCATCCCATTTGCTTTTTGGGGTCATTGTTTTTGGGTTATGCGGCAAGAGATTTCAGTGCAGCCTGGTAATCAGGCTCCTGGCCTATTTCCGGAACCTGTTCGGTATATTTCACCTTCCCTTCCGGATTGACAACCACTACGGCCCTGGCAAGAACTCCGGCAAGCGGACCGGTTGTAATGGTCTGGCCATAGTTTTTGCCGAAATCTGCAGCTCTGAAAACCGACAAAGGGATAACCTTGTCCAGTCCTTCCGCCTCGCAGAATCTTTTAAAGGCAAAGGGAAGATCGGCAGAAATGCACAGTACAACTGAATTGGCATGGCTGCTGGCTTCACTGTTGAATTTGCGGGTGGATGCTGCGCAGACACCGGTATCGATAGATGGGAAGATGTTGAGGACCACGTTTTTTCCTCGATAGTCCTTCAGGCTTGTTTCCGAAAGATCGGTTTTAACCAGAGTGAAATCCGGCGCTGCCGAGCCGATGGCGGGGAGCGAGCCTACTGTTTCAATTGCATTGCCTTTGAGAGTGATCTTGGCCATTTAGGTCTCCTTGAGAAATAATTTAGTAAGGTAGTACCTTAGAGCTTGTTTTCTTGTTTTTTAAAAGAAAATAATCTGTCTCAAGGTACTTCTCCCGCAAATCTTTTTGGCGGGGTTGGAAATAATAAATTCGTCAAAACGTGCTGCACAACAATTTCTACGCAATAGAAGTTCTTACTTTTTGCCGGCTTGTCAACCGTTCTGGTGGAAAATAACCGTCTGAATAATCACTGCCGACCGCTCAACCCTGATACGAAGGCCCTTGTTGCCGGTTTCAAATTGAACAGCATGATATTGTTTGAAAAGCATTGAAATCATGGGCCGGTCATGGTTTAACAGGATGGATGTTTTGGTTAAGTCGTGGGTGAGGCAGCGCAAAGCTTTACTCATGGTGGATTAACACGGTCACCAGAGTGAGCTTATGTCTTTCGTACCGGTCATAGGGAAATCGATAAAAAAGCAGCTGGAGGATCGGGAAGAGCAAATCCTCTCGCCATTTGCCGCACTCAATAAAAATTCCTCCGGTCGACATCTTGAAGAAGAAGAGGTGATGTCCGACATTCGTCTTCCTTTTCAGCGTGACCGGGACCGGATAACCCATTCCAAGACCTTTCGCCGCCTCAAGCATAAAACGCAGGTGTTTCTCGCCCCAACCGGAGATCACTATCGCACGAGATTGACCCATGTACTTGAGGTTTCCCAGATCGCCAGGACCATCGCCTCAGCCCTTTGCCTGAACGAACCGCTGACGGAAGCCATCGCTCTGGGTCACGATCTTGGGCACACGCCTTTTGGCCACGCCGGGGAAGTGACCCTCAATGAACTGCATCCCAGCGGTTTTCGGCATTATGTGCATAGCCTGCGGGTCGTCGATTTTCTGGAAAATAACGGCAAAGGTCTGAATCTCACCTTTGAGGTGCGCAATGGTATCGTCCGCCATTCCAAGGGGCGTGCCGATATCCTGCCAAAGGACAAAACCGAATGCGCGGTGACCCTTGAAGGCCAGGTGGTCCGGCTGGCTGATATTATTGCCTACGTCAATCATGATCTAGACGATGCCCTGAGGGCAGAGATTTTAATCGAAGGCGACCTTCCTGTCAGAATCAAAGACGCCGTTGGCGAACGGCATTCAAAACGCATCGGCTCGATGGTCCGTGACCTGATCATTGAAACTCTGGCGGCCGACGATGGCGATCTGCATATCAGTGACGGGGTGCTTGAAGCGATTAACGATCTGCGTACATTTCTCTATGACAATGTTTATACCTACTATAAAGTCCATAATGAGTTTATCAAAGCACAGCGCATCATCTCCCATCTTTACAGCTATTTCATGGAAAACGGCATAGTGCGGCTCAGAAACAACAAGTGGGAGACGACTCTTGACGAAGAGACCTGGTCTGATGACAAAAAGGCCCATCGCGCCGTTTGTGACTATGTGGCCGGGATGACGGATCGGTATGCCCTGTCTATCTATAAGTATATTTTTCTTCCTGAACCCTGGAGCGCGAAGTAATCTCTTTGAGCTCGTCCGGAAAAACTGTTGAATTCTGACGCCTTCGTAGTTAATCTCAGAACTGGTGCGCCATTGTGGCGCAGTATAATAAATAAATTAATAATAACCGATTGTGCAATATGACTAAGAAAGAAGAACTGTTGAGTAAGGGCTATGAATTTGCCGAAGTAGAAGAAAAATGGCTTGGTAAGTGGCAGGAATCGGCAAGTTTTGCCGCCAAAATGGAACCAGGCAAACCAGCCTTTTCAATAGTTATTCCCCCGCCAAACGTTACCGGTGTGCTGCATGTCGGCCACGCCTTAAACAATACTTTGCAGGATATTCTGACCCGCTATCATCGCATGTGCGGTGACAACACCCTTTGGGTACCTGGGACCGATCATGCCGGTATTGCCACCCAGAATGTCGTTGAACGTCAGTTGGCCGCTGAGGGTAAAACCCGGGATGATCTCGGGCGGGATGCCTTTATCGACAAAGTCTGGGAGTGGCGCGCAGAAAAGGGCGGCACGATTATCAATCAATTGCAGAAGCTTGGGGCTTCCTGTGACTGGAAACGTGAGCGATTTACTATGGACGAAGGGCTTTCCCAGGCGGTTCGGGAAGTCTTTGTCCGGCTCTTTAAGGAAGGGCTCATCTACAAAGGCGATTATATCGTCAACTGGTGCCCGCGTTGCCGTACGGCGCTGTCTGATGACGAGGTGGAGCACGAGGACACCAAGGGCAAACTGTATCATATTCGCTATCCCTATGCCGATGGTTCCGGCTCTGTGGTCGTTGCGACCACCAGGCCGGAAACGATGCTGGGCGATACGGGGGTGGCGGTTCACCCTGAAGATGAGCGCTACCGGCATCTGGGGGAAGTAGGGATTAAGCTGCCGTTGACAAACAGAATCATTCCGGTGGTTTTTGATGAACATGTTGACCGGGAATTCGGTACGGGCGCTCTGAAAGTGACTCCTTCTCACGACCGGGACGATTATGAAATCGGTCTGCGCCATTCGCTGGCCCGATTGAAAGTCATGGACGATAGCGGAGTGATGAATGCGGCTGCCGGGGAGTACTGCGGGTTGGATCGTTTTGCCTGTCGCAAAAAAGTAGTCGAAGATCTGGACCGTCTTGGCTTCCTTGAAAAAATTGAAGACTACGACCACGCAGTCGGTCACTGCTATCGCTGTAAAACGGTCAGCGAACCGACCACCTCCGTGCAGTGGTTCGTGTCGGTCAAGCCTCTTGCCGAGAAGGCGGTGGCGGCGGTCCGGGATGGGCGGATAAACATCTACCCAAAAACCTGGTACAACACCTTCTACAGCTGGATGGATAATATTCGCGACTGGTGTATTTCCCGGCAGATCTGGTGGGGGCATCGTATTCCCGCCTGGACCTGTGATGCCTGTGGGGAGTTGATAGTTGAGTCAGAAGATCCGACGGTCTGCCCGAAATGTGCATCGGAGAAGATCACCAGAGAAACGGATGTTCTCGATACCTGGTTTTCTTCGGCGCTCTGGCCATTTTCCACCATGGGCTGGCCTGAGAACACCAAAGAACTGGCGACCTTTTACCCGACGTCGGTGCTTATTACCAGCTTTGATATCCTCTTCTTCTGGGTAGCCAGAATGATGATGATGGGGCTGCACTTTATGGACGAAGTGCCTTTTAAGGATGTCTATCTGCATGCCCTGGTACGGGATAAGTTCGGCAAAAAGATGTCCAAATCGACCGGCAATGTCATTGACCCGCTGGTTGTGATGCGGGAATACGGCACGGATGCCATGCGTTTTACCCTGACTGCTTTTGCCGCCCAGGGCAGAGAAATTAAGCTCGATGAAGAGCGGATCGAGGGCTATCGCCACTTTATCAATAAAATCTGGAATGCCGCCCGTTTTGCGTTGATGCATGTCAGTGATTGCGACGAGTCGATAAAAGAAGTTGTGAGTCGTCCGGAAAAACTGCCTCTGGTCCATCAGTGGATTCTCAGTCGAACCGCTGCGGCTATCGCCGAGGTGCGGCTGGCTCTTGAAGAGTATCGGTTTAACGACTTTGCCTCGGTCAACTATCAGTTTATCTGGCATGAGTTTTGTGACTGGTACCTTGAGTGGATTAAAGCCGATCTGTTCAGTAATGATCCGGTGGCTAAACGACAGGCCCAGGGGACTTTGCTGGTTGTCCTGGAGACGATTGTGAAGCTTATCCATCCGGTTACCCCCTTTGTTTCTGAAGAAATATGGTCGGTATTGCCCGGTGAACGACAGCTGCTTGCCACCAGCGCGTTTCCTGAAAAACAGGAGGGCTGGCTCAATCCTGGAGCGGTTGCTCAGATGGAAATGCTGATGGGGATTATTACCGGAATAAGAAATATCCGCGCCGAGGCTGACGTGCATCCTTCAATGAAAATTGACGCACTCGTGATTTGTGCCGACCAGCAAAAGGCTGACTGTATCGCTTCATTTACCGCGGCTATTGCTGATATGACGAGACTGCAGAGTCTGACCATCCGGCAGCAGGCAGAGAAGCCGGCCGATGCCGCGACCTATATTTATAACGATATAGAAATTTTCGTGCCGCTCAAGGGGCTGGTCGATGTCGAAAGTGAACTCGCCAAGCTGATGCGGGAGCGGAAAAAAGTCGAGGCCAAGCTCGGCCAGGTCAACGGCAAGCTGTCGAACAAGAAATTTCTCGCCAATGCTCCAGATGAAGTTGTCGCCAAAGAACAGGAGAAGAAAGCGGAGCTCGATGCCAAAATGGCGAAGATAGTGGAAGCTGAAGAGCGACTGAAAAAA
>JBBRDD010000258.1:0-6367 GCA_038204235.1 Desulfobulbales bacterium | reverse complement strand
GTTGGCAGAACAGCACATAGCTCGACTTGTTTCGGTATCCTGAGCGCACCAGCCCATGGTAACTGTCGCCTTCAGCGTTGAGCAGCAACTGAAAATGTCCTGTAAGCACAGTCAACCACTCTTTGCACAAGGCGCGTGCTGTCTCCGGCATATCGCCTAACTGGTTGACCAGCACTTCGATATTTACTGGTAAACCACTCTCCTCCGCGGCGAAGACAGCTTCCAGCGCCCTGCGCCGGAGACTGAGATGGTTTTCGGCGAAATTTTTCAAGTCGGTCTCATATTCCTTCAGTTTCCAGAAGTAGAAAACAAAGAGAATCGGGATAAAGATCATCCAGACTCGAGGCAGCGGTTTTTCGATAACATGCAATGCCAATTGCCGTGACGTAGCGGTCTCATAGGCAAGAATCAGCATCTTTTTTTCGTTGAGATCAGTGAGAATCATTCGATGAGTTTATATATTATTTTTTCATTGCCCGTTAAGGACCGAATGCAGATAATTCTCTGCCTCCTTTACCTGCTCGACATCAGTGTAATAATAACGAGTTGGATCAATCCCGTTATTATCGAGATACTGCGACATCTTGTTGAGGATCCCCACCGATTCAGTCAGAAACGGTAAAAAGACATACACAAAGACCAGGCAAGCGCTGAAGGATGCTGCGCATTTCGTGCACTTTTGTAACATGCTGGCTCCTTTCTTTATCACTTTCTCATAATACCGGGCGGAAAAAGGGTCTCCCGCCCGGTGCCAATGACTTAATCTGCTTTAGTGCCTTACTCCAGAGCGACTGTCATTCAGTTCAATCCCCCCCTTGAGGGGTGCTCTTTTCAGTACCCTCTTGTGGGGTGTTAGATCTTAGCGGTAATTTCCGGGAAGACCAGATAAAACATAATATATGCCATAGTCAGTGTGAGCACCAGATTGAGACTCTGGCCGCAAACATACAGAATGAGTGGTTTGCCACCTTTGAAATACTTCGCTAATTCCCTGAAATTAGTGGACAGACCTATTGCCGCAAACGACAGAGCGAAGAACCAGTCACGCAGCAGCCTGGTGCCACCACGGACGACACCCTGATCGAGCATTGCATCGGCCATTCCCGGGCTCAGATTGCTGTCAATCAAGGAAAACAAAATGGACGCGGCAAGAAATCCGAGAACGAATTTCGGGAAACGATGCCATATCTCACCAGTTCCAACAGTTCTGCCGGCCTGACGTTCGACTCTCGTACACCAGTACAAGGCAACACAGAATGCGGTAACACCGATCATGACATTCTGGATCATTTTGATCGTCGCGGCCACATACATCGCTTTTTCACCAAGAAATGCGCCGGCTGCGGCAACCGCACCGGTTGAATCGATAGTTCCGCCCATCCAGGCACCGCCAAGAATCTCCGGCATACCCACCGCTTTAATAAACGCGGGCATGGCAATCATCATGATGGCGGTAAAGACTAGCGACAAGCCGATAGACAGGGTCAGTTCCTCTTTTTTGGCACGGCAGGCTGCCGCTGTGGCAATCGCTGCCGAAGTACCGCACACCGACATATCGGCTGAGATGACGATATTCAATGTTTTTGAAGGCATCTTGATAATTTTCTGGCCAAAAATGAAGGTACAGATCAGTACGATAGGAGTTACCACCCAGGCGACAAAGATGCCCGGAATACCAATGGCCATAATCTTGCCGAAAAGGACTTCCGCACCGAGCAGAACCAGACCGGTTTTAATAAAAAATTCTACCTGACAGGCCGGCAGGACCCATTTGGGTGTGCCGATACTGTTGGCGATTATCATCCCAAGAAGAATACCCCAGGCCTCAGCACCAAAACCATATTGTTTGGAAATAGCCTGTCCGCCGAGCACATAAGCAAGGACCGCGACCAGAAACACAATGACGAAGCCTTTGGCAAATTCCGTAAAGCTTTTTTTCATGAGCGCGATCCCTGCACCGAAAATCACGATAAAAAAGGCACACAATCCAATCAGGGTAGGTATAAGGTTATATGCTTTTTCTGAGGTTTTCTTTTTTGCCGAGGCTACTTTCTTTTCGACAGCCCGCCAGTCTGCTATTTTCGCAGTAGCTTCATCATTGAGCGCTTGATCCTTGAATGCCGCTGCACCAGCTGCGTCTTCAGCCTTCTGTGCCATAACCAGAGATGCTGCCGCTTTCCCTTTGGCCTCTTCATAGGCAGGCAACGCCTTGGCATTCAGAGCCTTGGCCTGGGCTTCACTTTTGACGAGTGCATCAAGTGGATTGTCCTTCCAGGAACCGGGGTGTTTCGTCCAGTGGCTGGCAATTTTACCGAATGCGGAACTTGATCCTTTTAGTTTTTGTACGTCGTCATCTGCCTTATACCAGGCTATAGTCTTGAAAGGACTTTTGGCAACTTCAACCGCCTGTATCTGACTTGCTGCCTCGATTTTCTTGGTAAACTCCTCCCTGGGGCCAAAGCCGAAATAGGCGATGAGGCATACGGCAATGATGAAAAAACCAAGCCAGATGGCAAGGTAATCCTCCTTCGTCCAGAGATCAGACCAGCTGCTGCCGCCATGATCAACTACGATGTTCGTGTCTGTTTGAGCCATTATTGGTGTCTCCTTGTGTTTGATTCTTAGTCCGGTCTGTCGACCACTTCGGTTTGCTGAGACACTTACAAAAAACATACCACCCGCATACGGAACGTGATATTGAACTAATACAGTATGTTACTAACAAGAAAAACCGAAAACCCGCCAACTCGAGTTACCACCTGACAACTTGAGTTAGCAGAACAACGCCCAGCGGTTCACACCTTCTTTTTTCTTTACAAACCGATCCAGTCTGCTACAGATAGCACATCGCCAGCCGCATTTTGACGACAACACACCACTCAGCCTTTACCATCCCAACATATGAATATTCCGAGACCATATTCCCTGCAAAGCAAGTTTATCCTCAGGTTGATCGCCATTCTCATGCTGATCAGTGTCGTCAATTTGACCGGACTCTACTACTTTATGCAGAATACGGTAGACGAAGAGGTCAGCACCCGGGCAACCATTGTTCTGAATCAGGTCGATGCGATACAGAAATACGTACAGACCAGGCTACGCCCGAAAATGATTGAGTTGTCGCCCGACAGTTTTGTTCTTGAAGCCATGTCATCCTCGTTTATCTCCCGCAGCATCATGGAAAATGCAGATACCGCTGACGCCGACTACGTGTATAGACGGGTGGCAATAAATGCCCGCAACCCGGTCTTTGAAGCAAACGAAGTCGAGCGTGAACTCATCACCTATTTTCGGGAAAACCAGAACAGGGAGATCTGGCAGGGTCTCAAGACCATTAATGAGCAGAGTATATTTGTTATGGCACGGCCGGTTAAGTTTGTTCGGAGCTGCATGCTCTGTCATGGAAAAACCGCCGATGCCCCGGTGGAAATGACCAGGCAATATGGAGATAAAGGCTTCAACCATCCACTCGACAGCATTGGCGGAGTTGACCTTGTAGGCATTCCTACCGATCGATACGCAGTAAAGACCATGGATGAATTCACCCTCTATGTCATGGTATATCTGATCATTTCGGTTCTTGTTCTATTCATGATCTATCTAAACTTTCAACGGGTGGTTCTCGTCAATTTACGTACTCTTACCAGCCAGTTCAAAAAGAACTTTCATGATCAGAAAGGCGTCGAACTGCTGCGAAAGGTAGAACATGGCGACGAAATAGAAGAGATGATCGAAAACATGGAAGGTCTCAGTCAGCACCTCTTTGAAACGGATCAACGCCTTAAAGAGTATGCGGGCAATCTTGAGAGGGAGGTCGATCGGCGCACCGAGCAACTCTCCCGCGAGAATGACACTCATAAAAAAGATCTCCACATGTTGGTCAGCGTCCTGGAGTCATTGAGAATCAGCCGGAACCGATCGGAACTCTGGCGTAATGCCCTCCCCCTGCTGGCCGAAAGATTTCAGCTGGTCCGGGTATCATATTTCTGCACTTTTTCCGGCAGCCAGGCTTTCACCTGGCCCGACAATGCTAAACCGCCAGCTCTGCCAGAGGATTATGTCCAACTACTGCTGCAACCACGGCTCAGGTTCATGGGCAATACGGTTTTTGTCCCCGTCGGCAGCAGTGACGACAACATTGATGGCCTGCTGTATCTCGAGCGCTCCGCAGACGTCTATTTTAACGAAGACGAGGCGGAAATGCTTACCGCTGTAGGCCGTCAGCTGGGCATTGCTGCCGAAAATCTGGCTGCTCTCGACTCCATCCTCAGCCAGACTAAAAACCTGCAGACCATCTTTGAGGGTGTGCCCGATCCTTTGCTGCTCCTGGATCATGGAGGTTCGGTCATCATGGCCAACAATGGTGCTAATCGACTTATGGACGATCTCTCACGGGAGGACTGTGACAGTGACGGTCTCAACTCTCTCCTCAAAGCTGACATCAAAGACGGTCAGGCGCCCGGTAATTCTGAGCAACTCGCCACTCTGGCATCTCGTGAAGTCGAACTGGATAACGGTCGGAGTTTTATCATCAATACCATTTGTCTTACCCAGCAGGAAAACCTGGCAGCCCGATATGTAGTCGCTATTCAGGAAGACACCGACAAGAAAAAGATGCTGAGCCAATTTGTTCAGGCCGAGAAGATGGGGACTGTCGGCAAACTGGCTGCCGGACTGGCGCATGAGCTTAACAATCCACTCGGAGTGATCCTCTGTTATGCCGAGCTGTTGAAAAAATCCCTGAACAGTAATCAGCATCAAACCGATATTGACGTCATCATCAAACACACCCGGCAGGCCCAGGTTGTTCTCCTTGACCTGCTGAACTTTGCCCGGCCTAAAGTCTCAACCGATCGGGAAACAGTAATCGGAGATGTGGCGGAAAGTGTTATTGGAGTTTTCAGGGTGCAGGCTGCCAAAAAAAGCGTCACCCTTTCATGCCAGCGTGCTGATGATGGCATAGCCGTCCGCGTCGAACCCCAGGTTGTCGAACACATTATCCTGAACCTTCTGCTCAACGCTCTTGATGCTTTACCAGATGAAGGAGGATCTATTGCGGTGAACATTGCCAGCGACACCAGTCAAGGATATCTGCGTCTGACGGTAATGGATAATGGCAATGGTATTGATCCTGCGATCCTGCCATCCATATTCGATCCTTTCTTTACCACCAAAGATGTAAACAAGGGTTCGGGGCTTGGACTCGCCGTAATTTACGGCTATATGTTTGAGCTGGGTGGTACCATCGAAGCCCGAAATCTATCGGAAGGCGGGGCGGCTTTCGATCTCTATTTTCCGACAGCCCGCAAGCTCTGATGGAGGAACGAATGAACGAACGAATTACAGTACTGCTGGTCGATGATCAACTCGATTTTGTCAACGGACTATCCCGACTGCTGCTCGCCGAATTTAAGGATCTTGAGGTACTGACAGCCGAAAGTGGCAAAAAAAGTTTAGTTCTGCAGGAAAAAGCTGAAGTACATCTTCTCATTACCGATTTACAAATGCCTGAGATGAGCGGCCTGCAGCTTATGGCAGAGGTTAATCGCCTACACCCCACAACCAAGGTTATCATTCTTACTGGTTACGGGACAATTGAAAAAGCTGTCGAAGCCGTGAGGCAAGGAGCCTTTGATTTTCTCACCAAGCCGGTAGCCTCTGAGCAGCTCTACCGCACTGTAGGCAAAGCGGTCGATTTTATCAGGCTGGAATGGGAAAACCATCGTCTCCGCGAGATGCTCGCCGGAGGTGGCAAAGACAACCTGCTGGGAGAAAGCAACGTCATGCGGCAGGTGCGACAATCAATAGAGGCCGTGGCCGGTACTGATTATCCAGTCCTGATCCAGGGCGAATCCGGTACGGGCAAAGAACTGGCCTCGCGAATGGTACATCGTCTCAGCAACCGCGCACAAAGATCGTATATAGCTATCAATTGCCCGGCAATCCCGGACAGCCTGCTGGAAAGTGAGCTTTTCGGCCATTGCCGTGGAGCCTTCACAGGGGCCGACAGAGACAAGGATGGACTGTTCTTTGCCGCCAATCATGGCACTTTACATCTCGATGAAATCGGGGATATCTCTCCGACCATGCAGACAAAACTTCTGCGTTTCCTGCAAGAAGGTGAAGTCCGGCCGGTGGGCTCGACCCGCACACTAAAAACCGACGTGCGGATAATCGCCACCACCAACCAACCCCTGGCTAAAAAGATAGAGGAAAACGCTTTCCGTGCTGATCTCTATTACCGGCTGAACGTAATCGCCATTACCATGCCGCCGCTTCGAGATCGGGTTGAAGATATCGCCCTTCTTGCCCGATATTTTTTCGAAAAGACTCTGGACGAAATGAATATTCAGGGTATGACCATAGA
>JBBRDD010000257.1:0-6367 GCA_038204235.1 Desulfobulbales bacterium | reverse complement strand
GATATCTTTGTCATCGCCCTTCTTTCCGTTCTGGTCAATTTTGGCTTTTTCACGTCCATACATGCGGCCCCGGCAGCCACCTATTTCTGCATCGTCGTTGCCTCTACCATGTGTGCGGTCATCACCTTCGACCCGCGTATCCTGTGGGATAGATGCAGCCCACCCCAAAAGACGGGCAGTAAAAACTCACGAATAACTTCTGGAAACAACCCATGACAACCGAACCTGTTGTTGCAAAGAATCGCGGTATTTCAGTGATATGGATATTACCAATCATTGCTTTGTGCATCTGCGGCTGGCTCATCTATAACAGCTACAGAGATGCCGGGGTGGAAATAACCATATTGTTCAAAGATGCAACCGGCATCGTTTCCGGTAAAACCCAGATTATGGCCAGAGGTATTCCGGTCGGTCTTGTCACAAAAGTCCTTCCCGACCTGAACAACCAGCAGGCCAAAGCGATAGCGAAAATGGACAAGGATGTCGTCGGTCATCTTGTTGAAGATACTCTGTTCTGGGTAGTCCGACCGCAACTGTCGGCAAGTTCGGTCCAGGGGCTCGATACCATTCTGTCCGGCAGCTATATAGGCATTCAAATCGGTAGCTCGACCAAAGCGAGACGGGAATTTCAGGGCCTCACTACCTCCCCACCGGTTTCACCGGAGACACCCGGGCTTCACGTGCGACTGACAACCGATATGCTCGGGTCGATACAGACGGGAACCGGTGTCTATTATCGAAATATCGAGATAGGTAAAGTCCAGACCTATCGTCTCGTCCAGAATAAAAATGTCCAGATCGATCTCTTCATACAGCCAGATTTTGCCCACCTGGTAAGGGAAGGCAGCCGTTTCTGCAATTCCAGCGGCATCCAGATAAGCGGCAAATTGCCCAATGTGAAAATACAGGTGGAATCTCTGGCTTCACTGGTGCGAGGCGGCATACTGCTGTACACCCCGGAACAACTGCAGAACAGTCCGGCGGCCATTAACCGCCAGGTTTTTCCTCTGTATCCCGATCTTGAGTCGGCTAACTACGGTATCCCGCTGAGCTTAACCCTCTCCTCAGGAGAAGACATAGTCGAGAAATCAACCAAGGTCATGTATCGTGGCCTGGAAGCAGGATTTGTCAAGGATATCCAAATTAACGACGATCCACAGAGGACAGTCACAGCCCATATTCTGCTTGACCCCAGAGCAGAACTTATCCTCCGCAAAAACACCCAGTTCTGGCTGGTGAAACCGGAGATTTCAGCCTCAGGAATAGATAATCTCAGTTCACTTTTCTCCGGGGCCCATATAACTTTTCAACCGGGTGATGGACCATTTCAGGACAGCTTTGATATCCTGCCCGAACCGCCTCCGCAGATACCTTTAAGAAAAGGTCGATCTTTTGTGCTTGTCTCGGAGGACCCCATCGACCTTTCCGCCAAATCTCCCGTTTATTTCAAGAACATCCAGGTTGGGGAGATCGTGGCTGTCGACCTGGAAAAATCTGCCGAAAAAATCCGGACCACCCTGTTTATCTACCAGGAATACCTCCACTTGCTCAGTAAAAAGTCCATTTTCTGGAAGCATTCCGGCTTAAAGATTGACGCGAGTCTCGATCAGGGATTGCAGGTTTCAACCGGACCACTGGCCAACCTGCTCAGCGGTGGATTGAGCTTCATTACCCCTGAAAAGCAGAAAAAACAAAAGAATGTGGCGCCGGAAGGGGGTTTCCAGTTTCCACTGTATAATAGCTATAAAGACGCACTTGCCAAAGTTACCGACCTGCAGCCTTCCGGAAAACACTTTCTGCTGAGGTCCGAAGATGCGCAATCACTTTCCATCGGTGCGCCGATACTCCACAAGAATATTAAAATAGGCGAGATTGAAGACTTTCGTCTGACCCCCGACCAGCAGGGCGTCCTGATCGAATGTTTTGTTTACAACCAATATAAGAACCTTATCCACGAAAAAACCAGATTCTACAATGCCAGCGGTGTCCGGGTATCAGGCGGGCTGACCGGCCTCAACCTGCAGACCGGATCACTCCAGTCCATGCTGGCCGGCGGCATTGGTTGCATTAATGTATCTGACGGAGCACCACTCAGCTCGACCAAAGCCTATCCACTCTATGCCAACCAGCAGGAAGCGCTGCAGGCTGACAAGATAGAGCTGACCGTAATACTGAAAGACAATTACGGTCTAAAGGAAGGTGCACCGGTAAAACATAAGGGAATTGAAATCGGTCAGATAACCAGGCTCACCCTTTCTGAAAATCTGCAAACGATTGTCGGCACAATCCGCATCAACAAAAATGCCATGCAGCTGTTCAGGTCCGGCACCCTGATATGGGTCGAACAGGCAGAGGTGAGCCTGGCCGGGGTTAAAAATGTCCAGTCCATCTTTTTTGGTTCATACCTGAACATACTCCAGGGCAACGGGCCACTTGTCCAAACATTCAAAGTGCTGCCAAAACCGCCGCAAACTGAAATCGCCGAGCGCGACGGGCTGGGGATAGTGCTGGAAACCCAACATCTCGGCTCCCTCAGTGTCGGCTCCCCGGTATATTATCGACAGGTCCAGGTAGGACGGGTTACCGGATATGAACTCTCGCCCACCTTTCAGAAAGTGCTGGTATTTGTTTCCATAGCCAAAGAGTATAGTGCAATTATCTGGAAAAATACCCGGTTCTGGAATGTCAGCGGTGCCAAACTCGAGGGCGGACTGTTCTCAGGCGTCACCGTCTCCACGGCGTCCTTTGAAGCGATCATGCGTGGGGGTATAGCTCTCTCTACGCCGGATAACGGTCAAACCGGTTCGGCGATGGTATCCGGCCACCATTTCACCCTCTACGACAAACCGGAGCCGGAGTGGCTCGACTGGAACCCCGATATCGCCACGCTCGAAAAGAAAGGGGCGCCGCGTATTTCCGGAACAAAGTAATGTGAGGCATGCCTCACTTGTAAAAGCCTGGGATATTATTATTAGTGAATTAGAAAGAGTTTACTTGTGCTTTTTACAAGTAAACTCTTTCGTGAATGAACTTACACCCCTCTAGGGGGTACTGAAAAGAGTCCCGCAAAGCTGTTGGGCGGGATTAGTGAGCTACAATAGACATTAAATGTCTTTTATAAGGCTCTATTTCGTGAATGAACTTATCCCCGCACAGCACGGGGACTAAACAGAGCACCCCTCTAAGGGGCACTGAAAAGAGTCACGCAACGCCTTCAAGCGGAATGAGAGTAGTGATTCAGATATTTGCAAAAATCAATAAATAACGATAGACAATGCCTGTTCCCAAACCCCATCACCTCATATATGGAACCCTCAGGGATTATCTGACCAACGAGGAACTGACCGACACCGACGACGAACGTATCCGCCAGGATTTGATCCGTTTAATGGTGGAGCAGAAGGGCTTTGATCGAGAACAGCTGCAGCCAAGACTGAAGATCGAAACCCTTTTCTCCCGATGTTTTGTCGTATCAACCATCGAACTTACCGTTTCCTTGTCTGAAAAACAATATATGATCATTCGCTATGGTCCAGGTTCCCTGGTCAGCAGGGAGCGGGCGGCAATAGCTGCAGCCAGAGTCATCAACCGGGAGTACTGTCTGCCTCTTGCCGTCGTGACCAATGGCCAGGATGCCGAACTTTTAGACACTAGAACTGGCAAGATTCTTGGTTATGGATTAGACTCCATCCCAGACCGACATACTCTTGAAAAAATGGCGGAGAAATTAGAATTCCACCCACCGCCCGAGCCCAAACGCAGAGAACAGGAATTACGAATCCTCAACGCTTTTGATGTGGAACGGTGCTGTTACTAGTGACTTAGAAATTTTTTCTGTTTCTCAAGAAAAAATTTCGTGAAGGAACTTGTCCCGCAGCGCTTTTTGGCGGGATTAGTGAAGCAACATTTACATCCAGTGTTTTAGACAAAGGATCTATTCAGTAAAGGAACTTGCACCCCTCAAGGGGGGTACTAAACAGAGTACCCGCAAGGGGCATTAAAAAGAATCCCGCAGCGCTTTCGGGCGGGATGAGATCTTCAAATAAACGCACACCCCCAATTGCCAACAATAAATAATAAAAACCACCAAAGACCTCCGAGGAAAACATGACGCCAACCGAGCACAAAAACTGGACGAAATCAAGCTGGCAAAAGTTTACAGCTCTGCAGCAGCCCACCTGGCCTGATCCGAAGGCTGTTGACAAAGTACTTGCAAATTTATCCCTGCTTCCACCTCTGGTCTTTGCCGGTGAAATTCGTTCCCTCAAGCAGCTTCTGGCCAAAGCAGTAACCGGAGACGCTTTTCTGCTTCAGGGTGGTGACTGCTCGGAAAACTTTGCTCAGGTTACTGCCCCAAACATCCGGGAAACCTTGAAAGTACTGCTGCAGATGGCCGTAGTGCTCACCTACGCCGGCGGTAAGCCGGTGATTAAAGTCGGCAGGATAGCCGGACAATTTGCCAAGCCACGTTCCTCAGACACCGAGATTATCGAAGGAGTGGAACTGCCATCCTACCGGGGCGATATGGTCAACACTGCCGAATTCAACCCGGAATCCCGTAACCCGAACCCCAAATACATGTTGAAGGGTTACAATATGGCCGCTTCAACCCTCAACCTTCTACGCGCCTTTACCCGCGGCGGTTATGGCTCTTTGCAGAGAGTGCAGGCATGGAATCAGGAATTCGTCGCGCATTCGCCTATGGGACGCTCCTATGATCGCTTAGCTAAACAGATCAGCCATGCCATCAGATTCATGGAGACCATCGGTATTTCCTCAGAAGCGCCGCAGATTCACCAGACCGAGCTGTTCACCTCCCATGAAGCACTGCTCCTCCAATATGAAGAAGCAATGACCCGGATGGATTCCATTACCGGTGACTGGTACGATTGTTCGGCACATATGCTGTGGATCGGCGAGCGAACCCGACAGGTCGATGGTGCCCATATTGAATTCTTACGCGGAGTGCATAATCCGATCGGCCTGAAGCTCGGTCCGACCTATGATATCGATAATGTAAAACGAATTATCGAGGTCATCAATCCCGACAACGAGCCGGGAAGACTGACAATTATTACCCGACTCGGCATGAAAAAAATTGAAAAAGCCCTGCCGCCGTTACTGCGGGAGATGAAAAAGGAAGGCTTTAATATTGTCTGGAGCTGCGATCCGATGCATGCCAACACCTATACTGCCAAGTCGGGACATAAGACCAGAAATTTCAATGAGATTCTTTCCGAGATAACCTGCTTTTTCGAGACCCACTGGTCTGAGGGTACTGTCCCCGGCGGCATCCATCTGGAAATGACCGGCAACAATGTCACAGAATGTACCGGTGGAGCACATAACATCATCGATGAAGAACTTGGCAAAAATTATATGACCAGCTGCGATCCCCGGCTCAACGCGGAACAAAGTCTCGAGGTCGCTTTTCAGATCGCCGATATGATCCGGAGCTGACAGCCGGCGTCCCCACCCTGCATTTCTCCACACAAAACGGGCAGCAAGTTGCATGACTTGCTGCCCGTTTTCGTGACTTAGAAAGAATCCCGCCTCTTTCTTCCCGTTGACGGGAAGTCGATGATTACATTTCAGTAATCTTTCTTGACGGTCTTTTGTTCACGTTTACAGTAGTCTCCACGGGCAGAGAACTGATTCGCCTTATCACTGTGTATGTGGCGGACGGATCTTCCTTAAGCAATCATTTCAGAGTCTTTATTTAAAGGAGAATGTGCATGAACACAAAAAAAATGAGTCTACCACTTGTCAGGGCACTCGCCATCCTGATGGTCTGCATGACACTCATAGCCACAAAGAGTATTGCCCAGACCAACAGCAGCGAAGATAACGCTATTCTTGACAAGTCATCCAAGGCCTTTGTCAACGTAGTGAAACAGGCGAAACCGGCGGTGGTCAATATCAAGGTAGAAAAAACGACAACGAGCAATTCTCAAGAGGGAATGGGTCCTGAAGATATGTTCAACAATCCCCTCTTTGAACAATTTTTCGGCCCCCAGTTCCGGCGTCAACAGCAGCAACCTCACGAATACAAGCAACAGGGTCAGGGCTCCGGGTTTATCATCAGTAAAGATGGCTTTATCCTGACTAATAACCATGTGGTAGATGGCGCCGACAGCATCAAAGTGACCCTTTCCGATAACCGGGATTTCGACGCCAAGGTTATCGGCACCGACCCCCAGACCGATGTGGCGCTCATCAAGATCTCTGATCCGGAAAACCTGCCGGTTTTACCCCTCGGAGATTCATCCCTGCTCGAAGCCGGTGAATGGGTCATTGCCATCGGCAACCCCTTTGGCCTGAGCCAGACGGTGACCGTCGGCGTGGTCAGTGCGACCGGCAGATCCAG
>JBBRDD010000256.1:0-6409 GCA_038204235.1 Desulfobulbales bacterium | reverse complement strand
GGCGGCAAACAGGCTGGCATGCACATCCACTGTTTTACTGTGGCTATGGCTGTGTGCTTCGGGATGATCGTGGTCGGAAGGGCTGGGGCAGCCGCAGGTATCGCACATTATGTTACCTCTTATATATATGTTTGATAAACTCTCAAAAAGTCAAATTTCACGATGGCTAGATAAAAAGTTTGATATACAAGGCGTAGGTTTTTGGGTGGTTTCCGACTATACGAGTGGTATGTCGGGAGCCACCCAAAAACCTGCAACGAAGGAGATCGGACTTTTTATGACGCCATCAGTTATTCCATTTCCACCTGGAGTAACAGCAGATCATTACCGCCATCAGGAATAAGCAATAATTCGCCGCAGGCAGGACATTCATCCGGTTTTCTACCGGCGGTGACCTCCACATGACTGCAATTCGTGCATCTGTAGCTCACCGGAGGTACCTGGATAATCATTTTAGCACCGCGTACCAGTTCATCATCGGCGGATAAAATATCGAAACCAAACTGGAAAGAATCGACGACCACTCCGCAAAGGGGCCCGATCTCCATAGTAACGCTGATGATCTTGGTCGCATTATTTGCCGCAGCCAGTTCTTTGAGTTGCTCGAAAAGGCCTTGGACTAAAGATATTTCATGCATAACTGTTCTTGGTTTTTCGGGATGAGAGCAGATTTATTTCCTGGTGACTTCCACGCCCAGTTCAGCCAGGCGGGTGAGGATCATTTCGGCTACTTCCACCTTGCGTTTCTCCACCACATCGGAGAGTTCGATGGATTCTTCAAGTTCCTTGGGAATAACCGTATAAAACTCCACATGCTCGGGGGCCGCGTCACGCAGTTTTGATACCGCAAGTATCTCCAGCAGACCGAGTTGATGGGGGGACATCCGGGTTTGAAAATTACCGGCCTTCACATCGTCTAAGGTGTAAAAATGGAATTCTCCTGGTTCTCCTTCAATATCAACCACATCGATGACAAAGATTGGGTCGCATTCCTCCAGAAAAGGGGCCATGTAAATTCCGGCGGTACCCACATCCTGAATTTCTACCTTGTCCGGGAAAATATAATTTTCCTGGAGATAGTGGACGACATGGACACCAAAACCCTCATCTCTTAAGATGAAGTTGCCGATACCGGCAATGCCTATTTTTTTTTCTATTGTCATTCGTGCCCTGCTCCTGAAAATACTCTCGGCTTATTTTCCATTTATCGGGGTGATATGGATATGTTTTATTTCTCAGCAGATGCGAGGCAAGGGGACTCCGTGGAGCGGTGTGACCACCCTCGCCCCGCCGACCGGGGTATTAATGATAACCCGTCCCCCTTTTTCAGCCGTGAGCCTGCCGATAATTGCTGCTTCTCTGCCCTCAGGGGTTGCCCGCATAACGGCAAGGGCCTGTTCAGCCTGTTCCCCGCTGACTATCGCCAGACATTTACCTTCATTGGCCAGATAGAGGGGTTCCAGGCCAAGGAGTTCACAGGCGGCGCGAACCTGCGGGCGAACCGGCAGAGCCTCGTCGGAAAGCTCAATGCCAAGCCTGCTGTTTTCGGCAATTTCACAGAGAGTCGAGGCAACCCCGCCTCGGGTCGGATCGCGCAGGGCATGCACCGTACCGGCAGGCAGCTCCCGCAGCAATGCGGCAACGAGTCTATGCAGCGGCATGGTGTCGCTGTGCAGATCCCCCTGCACGGAGATTCCCGCCCGCCGGGTCATAATGGTGATGCCGTGGTCTCCCATGGTTCCAGAGAGAATGACTGCGTCGCCTACCTGGGCGTTCTTAGAGGAAATGTCGATCTTTTCGTCGACAAAACCGATGCCGGAGGTATTGATGAAAATTTTATCGCCCTTGCCTTTCGGGACCACTTTGGTGTCGCCGGTTACAACAGGGACCCCGGCCTCTTTGCACGCCTCGCTGATGGAAATGATCACTCGTTCAAGCTCCTCAAAGCGCAAGCCTTCTTCGAGGATCAGACCCAGGCTCAGACAATAGGGGACGGCGCCGCGCATGGCCAGATCGTTGATGGTGCCGTGAACGGCGAGTTTGCCGATATCCCCGCCCGGGAAAAAGATGGGATCGACCACGTAGCTGTCGGTGGTGAACGCCAGCTTTCCCGGCTTGTTGGGCAGAATGGCACTATCTTCCAGACCTCGCAGGATCGGGTGGTCAAGATATTTTAGAAAGAGTTCACCGATCAGCTGCTGGCTGGCGAGACCGCCGCTGCCATGGTCGAGTAAGATAGTTTTTTCATTCATTATATTTTTTAGTCTCGTCCATATTTATGATAAGCAGCGCAGGTCCCTTCACTGGACACCATACAGGGGCCGACCGGATGGGCTGGAGTACAACGGGTATCAAAAAGCGGACATTCTTTGGGGGTGCTCATTCCTTTAAGGATGTTGCCGCACATGCATCCCTTGGGCTCCTCTGCCTGCGGCAGGGTGATGTCGAGGCGTACTTCAGCGTCAAAGGCCGCATATTTTGCACGGATCTTCAAGCCGCTCGCCGGAATATGGCCAAGACCGCGCCAGTCCATGTCGGCTGGTTCAAAGATCTCTTCGACCATTTTCTGGGCCCGCATGTTGCCTTCCCAGGAGACGGCGCGGGGGTAGGCGTTTTCCACTTTTATATCGTTTGTGCCTATCTGACGGGCCAGGAGGATAAGGCTCTTGACCAGATCGGCCGTCTCAAATCCCCCGACCACGCAGGCCAGATGGTATTTTCTTGCCAGCGGTTCCCAGGCCCCTGCCCCAATAATTGACGAGACATGACCCGGACAGAGCAGGCCGTCAATTTTCAGCCGGGGATCACTGAGCAGGATCTCCATTGGGGTCGGCATGGTTTTCTGGGTAGAAAACACCATGAAATTATCAATATTTCTGTTCTTGGCCGCAAGAATCGTCGCCGCGATTCCCGGGGTAGTTGTTTCAAAACCAACGCCAAGAAAAACCACCTGTTGATCTGGATTTTGTATTGCAAGCTCCAGGGCATCCATTGGCGAATATACTATGTCGATTTGGGCGCCGCCTGCGCTGGCCTGGGCAAGCGAGGTACGGGTGCCCGGTACCCGAAACAGATCGCCAAAAATAGCCACCCGTACTCCTGGATACTCCGCCATGGCAATAAAAGCATCCATGTGTGAGGCGGAGGTGACGCAGACCGGGCAGCCGGGGCCGGAAACCAGTTCCATCCCCTCGGGTAGAATACTCCGCAGCCCGTTGCGAAAGATGGCCATGGTATGCGATCCGCATATTTCCATAACCCGCAGCGGCCTGGTGACGGTTTTTTTCAGTTCTTCAACAAGCGGTTTGACGAGCTTGAGATCACGATATTCATCAAGGTGTTTCATGGTCAGTTCGGCTCAGGAAAGTAGCTCTTCCGGCATATTGTCGGCCAGTTCCTGGAGAAGGGCGATGTTTTTTAACGCTTCTTCCTCGATAAGAGAATGGATGGCAAAGCCGGCATGGATAATAACATAGTCGCCAACGGCCGGCCAGTGGTCGACGATATCCAGTCGGACCTCCTTGCTTATGCCATCGGTATCGACCGTGGCTATCTGGTTGCTGGTGAAGTCGTCAGGGTCACCCTGAACATTAGTCACCCGCATGGGAATTGCGAGACACATGGCGCAGACCTCCTATAATTGTCTGACCGAAAGCAATTGCCCCGTCATTGAGGGGAAGCGAATTGCCGGTGTAAACGTTTAAATGTATAGCCTGTAGTGTATGTAAAAGGCCTCCGAGGAGCAAGCTGTTTTGCATACATCCTCCAGAAAGCACAACCGTTTGGATGCCGGTCTGAAGCGATAATTTTTCTATAAGCCTGGTGATGCTGTTGACAAGCATCGCGTGGAACTGTAGAGCAAGAGCGGATCGAGCCTCGCCTCTCTTCATTCCAGCGAGTATTGTCTTAACAAATTCTGCCGAACAAATCTCCCATTTTCCGTTCTTTTCTGCCAATAAAACGCTGGTGTTCGTGTGCAAAATGGGCGAAATGTCTTTGGGCCAGGAGCTGCTCTGGCCCTTTTTCGCCAATGTTTCCAGTTCCATGGCCGCCTGGCCTTCAAAGCTGATCCGTTGTCGGATACCGAGCAGCGAGGCGACTGCGTCGAAAAGGCGGCCGCAGCTGGAACTAAGCGGGCTGTTGAAGTCGTTTGTGAGCATAGACGAAATGACCTGCAATTTCCCTTTGTCTTCTTGCCGGAGCGCTGCCGGCAGTTGGTCAAAGGCGATGCCGTTGGCGCCAAAACTATGGTATAAAGCGGAAAGACCCATCCGCCAGGGTTCGGTCGCTGCCGCATCGCCACCCGGTAGATGGAGCTGGCTGAGGTGGCCCAGGCGTTTGTAGGAGATTAAATCGGCCTGCAAAATTTCGCCGCCCCAGATTGTGCCGTCGTCGCCAAGGCCGGTGCCATCGAGTATGACCGCCAGTACCGGTTCTTCAATACCGTGTTCGGCCATGACCGCAACGGCATGGGCATGATGATGCTGGACCCGGTAGAGCGGCAGGCCACTCTCTAGCGCATAACGGCTGCTCAGATAGTCGGGGTGGAGATCACAGGCGACCACCTCTGGTTCGAGCTGAAAGACTTTCTTGCAGTGCTCTATTGACTCCTGGTAGAACTCGTAGGAGGCAAGATTGTCGAGATCGCCGATGTGCTGACTGAGCATGACGTTCTGGTCGCGACCAAGCCCGAAGGTGTTTTTCAGGCCGGGACCGCAGGCAAGCATATTCGGCAGCTGCCAGGGGATCTGGATTGGTGCAGGGGCATAACCGCGGGCGCGGCGCAGGATGACCGGCTGATTGGCTATAATTTTGACCACCGAGTCATCGACGCGGGTGACGATTTCACGGTTATGCAGCAGAAACAGATCGGCAATCGTCTTGAGTCGGGAAAGGGCATCGTCATTGGCGGTGCAGATCGGGCTCCCGCTGCTATTGCCGGAGGTCATGACGAGCGCTTCGGGGCAATTTATTTGTTGAAAGAGAAGGTGATGCAATGGGGTATAGGGGAGCATCACGCCGATTTCATCAATTCCCGGGGCAAGATTGTCCGCCAGCCTGGTATCTCTTCTTTTTTTGAGCAGAACAATCGGCTGTTCCGGTGAGGTAAGGAGCTGCTTGGCAACTGGGTTGATCCGGCAGAATTTTTCTGCTGCTGCTCTGTCAGCCACCATGATGGCCAGAGGTTTATCTGGGCGGCCTTTTCTGTCGCGGAGCACAGAGACCGCTTGTGCGGAACACGCGTCCACTGCAAGATGAAACCCGCCGAGACCGCGGATTGCCAGGATCAAGCCGTCATGTAACGAGGTCGCCGTCTGGGCCAGGGCCGAATCGGTCTCCAGGCATATTCCCTCTTTATTGTACAAAGTGATATTCGGACCACAGTCGGGACAGGCATTTGGCTGGGCGTGAAACCTCCTGTTGCCGGGATCGTGGTATTCTTCAGTGCAGGCCTTGCACATGGGGAATACTTTCATGGAGGTCTTGGGTCGGTCGTATGGAATTGTTTCGACGATAGTAAAGCGCGGTCCGCAGTTGGTACAGTTGATGAAAGGGTAATGAAACCGTCTGTCGCCGGGATCGAGGAGTTCTCTCAGGCAGTCACGGCACAGGGCGATATCCGGTGGGATTGCCGTGTTGGCAGAGCTGCCGGCGATACTTGGCAGAATGGAAAAAGATGGTGCAGTGTTTTCATCTTCATTATCACCCGTTGAAGGCAGGAAATGGCTTTCAAATGAGATGATCCTGGCCAGCGGCGGGGCCTGGTCCACTATGGCCTGCATAAACAAATCGAGCGTATCGCCTGCCGCCATGGCAGTGATCATCACACCCGTGCTGGTGTTCGTCACTGTTCCGGCAATTGCGAAATGACAGGCTAAGTTATAGATGAAGGGTCGAAACCCTACGCCCTGGACAGTGCCCCGAACGAGAATTTCGACCCTTTTCTTATTATGCTCTGTGTTTAAATTTTGCACCGGTAAAGATGGAGGAAATTAATCCCTCCGGCTCCTGGCAGTCATTCCATATGCAAAGGTAGATATGGACGACGGCGAAGATCATAAACCACCACATCAGAATATGGTGGAGAAAACGAGCAGACTGCTGGCTGCCGAAAAGTATCCCGCCCCATTTTGCCAGGAAGGTTACTTCCGGGAAAAGCATGAAAAATCCGCTGCAGATCATGACGACCGCGGCGAAAAAAGTGAACAGATACGTCAATCCGGCCAGAAGATTATGGCCAAGTCGTTCGTCATGTTTATCGCTGATGTAGCTGTACTGCAGCAGGGTCATTTTGAGGTTGTTGATATTCCGCTTGCTGATTGGCAGGATATCCCAGACTCTTTCCTGTGCATTGCCGAAAATATACAGAAACAATCTGATCAATACGGCCGATGCCATGGTGTATGCG
>JBBRDD010000255.1:0-6431 GCA_038204235.1 Desulfobulbales bacterium | reverse complement strand
ACGGTAAAGCCGATATTGGTGAGATAATGCGAGAGCAGAAGGACAATTTCCGAGGAATCGTCAACGACCGCGACAACCTCTCCAGGTGAAAGCAGTTCTGCGATGGAAAGCGATGAGACGGAATTTTGCGGGAGAAGGATTTCAACCATATCAATAATTCCAGGAAAATTGTCAACAACTCAAAAGAAATAAGAACCCTTACCGTTTTAGCACAAAAGGTTGTTACTCTGCAAAAGTAATCCTCTCTTTCGCAAGTTTTTTTGGTTTCAAGCCTGAGAAATATGATAAAATCGTCTTACAGCGCCAGGAATTCTGTTGTATAGTGCGTTTTCACTTAAAGGGGTAGTTCTCACACAATGACGCAATTGACAGAAATTTTTGGACCGGGAGGGCGGCTGGCAAGGTGTCTTGCAAACTTTGAATCCAGGGACGGCCAGCATGCGATGGCTGAGGCCGTGGCTGATGTTCTCCTGGACTCACTTGAAAGAAAAGACCACGATGGACCGAAAGCGCGAGTTCTTCTCATTGAGGCGGAAACGGGCATCGGCAAGACATTGGCCTATTTGATCCCGGCAGCATTGTCTGGAAAAAGAGTGGTAATCTCTACGGCTACTCTGAACCTGCAGGATCAGATTAATAATAAAGACCTTCCTCTGGTTGAAAAAGTTTTAGATAAAAAAATTGCCGCTCTTTGTGTAAAGGGTCGAGAAAACTATCTTTGTCAGTATCGCTGGTATCAGTATCGTTCTAATCCTCAGCTTTCCCTGGTCGATGATCCCTGGGTAGAACAAATTGACAGCTGGTTGAAAAGGACAGCAACCGGCGATCGGGCCGAACTTGACTGGTTGAGTAAGAAAGCCGGATTGTGGTCGAAAATATCCTCACAATCCAATCATTGTCTGGGGGCCGACTGTCCTGAAGCGGCCGGTTGTTTCATTAGTCAACTCAGGAGAAGAGCCGGATCGGCACGGTTGCTTATCGTCAATCATCATCTCTTTTTTTCTGATCTGGCCCTACGGAAATCGGGCTTTGGAGAATTATTGCCCCGATACGAAGCGGTCATCTTCGACGAAGCGCACCATCTGGAAAACGTCGCTTCGGCTTTTTTCGGCAAGAGTTTCAGTCACTATCAGCTGATTGACCTGCTGGGGGATATAGAACGTCAGGCAAAGATAGACCTGCCTCCGGAAATGATCGACACATTGCTGCCGTCAGTGCATGGATTAAAAATGCGCCTTGATGCTTTTGGGCGATTTTTTCCGGTACAAACAGGACGTTTTTTTTTGCAGACTCTGGTAAATGATCTGACCGAGAAGGTGTGGAAAGAACAAGTAGAACTTCTTTCCGTCGGAATAACCGGGTTTGCTGAGCGGATGGTGGATTGTACGGCTTTTGGCGACGGCTGGAACGGACTCATTAAAAGGGCAGGGGAACAGAACGATAAATTGCGTGACATCGCCCTTTTTTTCGACAACAATGATCATAAATATGTCCATTGGTATGAGAAAAGAGACCGAGCCGTAATTCTTTCGGCCACACCGATTGAGGTCGCCGATGAGCTGCAGAAACATCTTTATGCCACAATCGATGCCTGCATATTAACCTCGGCCACACTCTCCTCCGGTGGATCTTTTTCCTATATCAAAGAACGACTGGGACTTAAGGAAGATGTGCGGGACTTGCAATTCAGTTCGCCTTTTGATTATCGCCATCGAACACTTCTCTATGTCCCGGAGGCGAGTTTCCCGGAGCCGACGCACCATGATTTTCTGTCCTGTGTCGGGGATCGAGTTTTACAAATATTGCGTTTAAGTGAGGGGCGGGCTCTGGTTCTCTGCACCAGCTTTAAGGGGATGGATTCGTTAGCTGTATTTCTGGAAGGGGCTCTTGATCACCCGGTTTTAGTCCAGGGCAGGGCTTCTCGCAATGGTCTTCTCAAAAGTTTCCGGGAAGAAACCCACTCCGTGTTGCTGGCGGTTGCCAGTTTCTGGGAAGGAGTCGATGTCGTCGGCGAGTCCCTCAGTTGTGTTATTATTGAGAAGTTGCCATTTGAGGTGCCCAGTGACCCCGTCATCCAGGCCCGCATAGATCGAATCAAAGAAGAGGGTGGAAAACCATTTTTTGATTTTCAGGTACCCCGGGCTATCCTGACCTTGCGCCAGGGGGTCGGTCGATTGATGCGGTCAGTTACCGACAGAGGAGTGATCGCCATTATGGATGTGCGCCTTTTTAAAAAAGGTTACGGACGGGTCTTCCTCAGAAGTCTGCCGGCTTCGCCTGTTACCAGAGATATGGTTGATATTGCTAATTTTTATGCTGAGAATGCTCATGCTGAACGTACAGAGGGTGATGAATAAATGCCAAATGTAGCCCTGTCGGAGATGGTCCTTGCTGCTGTAAAACAAGAAGCTGAAAAAATCAATACATCTATGCGGACCGATCTTGCCCGCTTGACGTCTGATATGGATGCCCTGCTGATTGAGGTTCTGAATTACGGCCTTTTCAACGGAGGCAAGCGCATTCGTCCTCTTCTTGTGGTTGTTGCTTCCCGGCTGTGCGGCAGAAAGGACGATGAAGCGTATCAACTGGGGGGGGCATTTGAGTACCTCCATGCTGCTACTCTTTTTCATGATGATATCATTGATCAATCGGCTACTCGGCGAGGAAAACAGTCCGTCTACCAGAAATTCGGCACCATTGCGGCTATACTTGCCGGCGACTTTCTGCATGCGCTGGCCATGGCTCAAGTGGGTAGATTTTCAGGTCAGACTGGATTGGATGTTTTTTGCAGGGCCACAATCGGTATGGTTGATGGTGAGTTTATGCAGCTCAGAAATACCAAGAGACATAACCTGTCCGAGCTGGATTATTATGAGGCGATTATGGGCAAGACCGGACTGCTCATTTCAGCCGCCTGCGAAGTAGGGGCGCTGTTCGGAGGCGGTGATGCACGGAGAGTTACGGCGCTGCGGGAATATGGCGTCAATCTCGGTTGTGCCTACCAGATTATTGACGATCTCCTGGATTACCAGGGTGATCCCGCAAAAACCGGGAAGGCTGTAGGTAACGACCTGGCCGAAGGTAAAATGACACTGCCTTTGATCCTGGCGCTCAATAAGGCGTCTTCTGTTGACCGTATTCGTATAATGCAAATATTAGGCGACAATGTGGATAGATCGTTATGCATCGAAGAGGTCTGTGCCCTTATTTCGAAATACAACGGCTTTGCTGCAGCCAGGAAAAAAGCCGAAGATGCCGTTGAAGTTGCATCTGCTATGCTTGCGGTCTTTACCGATAAAAACGTTGGATTTGAGCGAGACTTGCTGGAAGGACTTGCCCGCTATGTGCTGACTCGAGAAAAATAGAAGTGCCTGACAGCGTTTCAGGTCAGTTAATCACCATAAATTGAAAACAGTTTGGTATGCTATTTCGTAAGAAAAAAGTAACTCGAAAAAAAAGAGCAACAAAGAAAAAACCGGCTGCCCGCAGCATAATTCGATTGTGTTCCCTGCTGTTGCTGTTCCTTGTCCTGGTGTTTTCGGTCTGCACAGCAGGCTACGTCATTTTATTTCAGACAGTGCTGGTGTAGCCGTTACAGCCGGGCAACCGTCTAAAGAATCTATAATCTGGGATAGTGTCGTAAAAAGCTTCATATGCGAGGCGCAAAATATTTCTATCATTACGGCGTACAAGAGTACGTCGTAATGATAGAAAAATTGCAGCAACGAAGCAGATGAAGAGTTTTTACTATACTCTCAGTGTTTGAAGGATCTCTGACCGGTAAACATCATAGCCACTTGAGGATCGGCCTCGTTACACGCCTGGATGGTTTCAAAATCGCGTAAAGAACCACCGGCCTGGAGAATTGACGAAATACCCTGGGCAATGCCCACATCTGCTCCGTCCCTGAACGGAAAGAAAGCATCGGAAATCATCACCGACCCGGCAAGATTTGCCCTTTCTTGTTTCACCTGCGCATCAATGGCTTCTTTTTCGCCCAGATCTCTCTCTCCGTTGCGGATGGCAAGTTCAAGATCCGCATAGCCAATACCATGGGCATCAAAACAGAGGATATCGGCATACTTTATATATGCTTTATGCACGGCAATTGCGGCGACCCCGACCCTGTCCTGTTCTCCCGTGCCAATGCCGACGGTGCACCCGTCTTTGACGTACAGTACCGAATTGGAGGTGACTCCGTGTTCAACAGCCCAGCCGAAAATCATATCGTCTACTTCTGCTTGCGTGGGTTGCCGGTCACATGTGTACTCCTGGCCTTTCCATGTGGCGGCAGCCGCAGTAAGGTTGTCGATGCTGCGGATAGAATTGACCGCTGATTGCTGGACAATGATACCGCCGTCAATAAGGCTTTTGAAATCGACAAAGCGGAATTTTTCGAAATCTGCAAGACGGCTGATATCGGCGATTTTCACGATACGTAAATTTTTTAGTTTGCCTAATATATCGAGTGTGCCATCGGCAAATTCAGGGGCGCATACCACTTCAAGGTAATTTTTTACCAGCAGTTCAGCGGTATCAATGTCGCAGGTCCGGTTTAACACAACTGCGCCGCCAAAGGCGGCAATGCGGTCTGTGCGTAAGGCACGGTTGAAGGCAGTGGCCAGATCGTCACCATAGGCCGCCCCGCAGGGATTATTATGTTTGAGGATAACCGAGGCCGGTTTATCCATCAGGTATTTGATAATATTCAACCCGTTATCGATATCGGTAAGATTTATTTTACCCGGGTGTTTTCCAACCTGCAGCATATCTTCAACAGTGATCGCCGAAACCAGACCATTGCCAGGCTCAATAAAATGGCATCCGCCAAGGGTGAGATTGCCGTTGACGAGTTCGTAGAGGGCTGCCTCCTGGTCTGGGTTTTCGCCATACCGTACACCGCGTTCATCAATGGTTCCGTCTCCGAGACGTATCTTCCAGGTTTTCTTCTTGTATGTGAGTTGTTGATCGCCAAAAGAAATGGTCATCTGCATCGGAAAACTATCTCCCAGGATAGAAGAATACATTTTCTTTAAATCAGCCATGGTTAATCTCCCTTGAATTTTGCAGAGCGTTTGCTCTCTTTATGCACGCTTTACATCAGGTGTGGAGGAAAGCTAGGGTGCTCAGGTTTTGCTGAATGGAGGCAATATTGTACCAGCAGCAACGGTAGTGCCGGACAAGCAGCTATATGGACCAATAATTACATTATTAGCTATCTTAGAGTCGTGTAATATAGTTCCCTGTCCGATTCGGCAAGAATGGCCAATCCTGCTCCCGTCGGAAATGCTGACAAGAGGATCAAGGATCGTATCTCTTTCGATGCTGGATTCAGGGGATACGGAGACAGTCTCAGGATTATTTATGGTAACCCCTTGCAGCATCAACGTTCGATTTCTGCGCATCTGCAATTCATTTTGTGCGCCTGACAACTCGACCCGGGAATTGACGCCAAGGACATCGACAGGCGATTGCGCCAGATATTTTTCCACCGGAAGGTTCTCTTCCACGGCGAGTTTGACAATATCAGTAAGATACACCTCCCCTTGGCTGTTATCGGTACCGACTTTTTTTAAGGCCGAAAAAAGAAAAGCCTTGTCAACACAATATATTCCGGCATTGATTTCTTTTATCCGGCGTTGTTCTACTGTCGCGTCTTTTTGTTCAACAATACCCTGTATCTTATTATTTGAATCGCTGACGATACGACCGTAGTTGGTGGGATTGTCGAGTACAGTGGTTATCAGGGTGAGTGTTGCCCTCCTTTTTTGGTGGCAGGAGTACATTTCCCGCAATGTCTCAGCTTGAATAAGCGGCGTATCACCGCATAAGATCATTACTGTGTCAGCTTCTGCACTTATCGCCTTTTCCGCGATGAGGACAGCATGCCCTGTACCGAGCTGCTCTTCTTGAACGACGCAGGTTACCGTGAAAGATAACAGTGCTCTTTCGACATCATTTTTCTGATGGCCGATAATAATAACAGTCTGTAAGGAATGAAGGGGCAGTGTCGCGTTGATTACATGGTGGATCATTGGTGCATAAAAGACTTCATGCAACACTTTGGCTTTGTCTGATTTCATTCGAGTGCCTTTTCCGGCAGCCAGAATGAGGACTGAAAGGGGAAGGGATGTCATGTGGGGTCACGTGAGTTGAGGTAATTTTCTCGGGTGTAAACATACAAGAGAAATAGTGATCAGTACGCAAGCCAAAAATAAACCGTCAGAAAAAGGCGATCTCCAAAGTAATAAAAGTATATATAAAAAAAGACATCTCTTGGCAAGGTTCCTGTAGAACGACAAAAGCCCCAGCAGAAATCTGCTGGGGCTTTTGTTTTATAAAAAACGGCGATGACCTACTCTCCCACACAGTCGCCCGTGCAGTACCATCGGCGCTAAAGAGCTTAACTTCCGTGTTCGGAATGGGAACGG
>JBBRDD010000254.1:0-6450 GCA_038204235.1 Desulfobulbales bacterium | reverse complement strand
CGGAAAATGAAAGAGCTTGGCGACGAAGCGACGGGTTGTCGCAATACGCGGGTCTTTCAAGTGCTCGGGATTCTCCGCGACATTGAGGACGTGGAACTGGTCGTCAGACAGCTTCACTCCATAATGGCAGGTGGTGCAATTCCCTTTGCCGGTGAATATCTTGTATCCCTCAAGTGCTTTTGGTGAAAGGGCCTTGGCGTCACCGTTGAGGAACCGGTCAAGCGGTGTATCGCGGGAGATAAGGGTCCGCTCGAATGCGGCGATAGCCATAGCGATGCGTTCACGGGTGACGTCTCCATCACCAAACACCTCGGTGAAATCGGTTACATATTCCGGCACAGCACGAATTTCCTCCTCCACGAAATCGAGATTCTGGTTCATCTCAAAGGCTGACATCATTGGAAAGAGCGCCTGTTCCTCCAGACTCGCTGCACGACCATCATGGAACAGGAATTTCTGGAAGGCTACACCTATCAAGGTTGGAGAATTTCGCCAATTCCGGGTAGTTGGATAGTTGAGGGAGATTTTCAGTCCGTCACTGAATCCCTGGTTCGGATCGTGACAGGTTCCACAGTTCATGGTTCCGTCGCCGGACAGGCGTCGGTCGAAAAAGAGTTTTTTGCCAAGTTCGATCTTCGCCGGTGTCTGGCGATTCTGTTCCGGGATCGGCACTTCGGTAAATGGCTCCAGTGCGCCGGTAATTCCGTCAGTTGGCAGGCAGAGTACCGCCAGAAACAGCCAGAGTATTTTATTTATCGTCATTTTCCTGCCTGCGTTAACTGCGCATCGATGATCTTTTTGAAGTAGTCAAAGGGGCGTTCGCCAACAACCTGCAGACCGTTGATATAGAAAGTCGGGGTGTTGTAGAGATCCATTGATTCAGCGAGTGCTACGTCGCTCTCAACATCTTTGGCGTGCTTGCCGCTGTCAAGAGATTCGGTGAATATTTTCATATCAAGGCCCAGCTCCTCGGCGTAGGCGAGCAGGTTTTTGCGGTCTAAGTTGGGGGAGCGGCTGATCAATATATCGTGCATCTCCCAATATTTTCCCTGATCCCGGGCCGCCAGGGATGCCTCTGCGGCGATCTTGGCAAAGTCTCGATATTTATATGGATAATTCTTGATGACCAAACGGATTTTGTCGGGGTAGGTCTTGAGAATCTGTTTGACGGTCGGACCGGCCGCCACACAGTGAGGTCATTGAAAGTCAATGAACTCGATTATGGTAATCGGCGCATCGGCCGGTCCCATGACCGGCGAGTTGCCAATCGGAACTTCGGTCCTTTGTTCTGCAGCCTGCGCCATTCCGCACAGCAGCAAAACGGCAATACAGAGAACTATTTTTTTCAGCATAACAGACAGAAGAGAGGGAATACAACAGTAGACCCTCTCTTCTCCTCATTAAAGGTTGACGTCGGTTTTGTCGGGACGCGTTACATCTTGCCCGCCGCTTTCATCCATTTAGGATACCTTTTCTTGGCGCTTTCAAGCGGCAAAGTGCCGCTGACCATGAGCTGGAATGTTCCGGGATTAGCAAAGGTTCCAAGGTAGATATGAACCGGCACGGCGATGACAAAGATGCTAAAAGACACATTATGCACCAGGTGGGCAATGAGCATCAACGCGGTATTATCTTTCAGTAGCCAGATGCCGAAACCCGAGAGGGCAATGGCAATACCGGCGAACAGAATAGCCAGATAATAAAGCTTCTGACCGGGGTTATATTTGCCCATTGGCGGTACTGTCACCTTGTGCGATAGATAGCCGCCTGCCACTTTAAACCATTGCACATCGTCGGCGTCGTAGTGCAGGGCATCGACGAGATAATGACGTACAGAGTAGAGAAGGGAAAGACAGAAAACGACTCCCCCCCAATTATGTACGTTTTTCATGGAGTTGTATCCGCCGAAGACAGAACTGACAGCGTCTATATGAAACAAGAAAGTGTACCCTGTGAGCATCAGCAGAATACAGCTTCCCGCCAGTATCCAGTGATTCACAATTTCGTCAAAACTCGATTTTCTTACCATCTCTGCCATGTTACACCTCCTTTTCCTCTTCCTTTTCCTTATGGGGGCCTATGGCCAGATAATGGATCGCCGCAGCAGCAACCACACCGCCCAAGCCAAACAGTGAAAGTGGCTTCAAATAGGTGTGCCAGAAGACCACACTGCTCGGGATGCTTGGATTTTGTTTCATGCCGTAGAGTTGAGGCTCGTCCTTAAAAGCGTAGATCGTGCCCAGGCCGCTCAGATCTTTCTCGCCGTAGATAGTTGTAAAACCATCCTTTTTGGCGGTACTGATAAGATCGTTTCGATCGCCAAACTTCAATGCTCCGGTGGGGCAGGTCTTGACACAGGCCGGCTTCATATCAGCGCCGATCCTGTCAACACAGAGATGACACTTGGTTATCTTGCCGTCAGCATCGTAGCGGGGAACGTCGAACGGGCAGGCCGTGACACAAAGCTTGCAGCCGATGCACTTGTCGCGATCATAGGCGACGGCACCTTCAGGCGTCCGATAGAGTGCACCGGAGGGACAGACGGTCATGCAGCCTGCGTCCTCGCAGTGCATGCACCGCCTGCTGACAAAAAGCCAGCGTACCGGATTCTCCTGCGACGGTACTTCGCTGTAACGGATGATATTAAATGCAGCACTGGCCAGATCCGGTGGGTTCTGGTAGGTGCCTTGATTGGTGGTTTTGATGCCGGGCAGCTGGTTCCAGGATTTGCATGCCACCTGGCATGCCCTGCAGCCAATGCAAGCCTCCGGCGTGACCAGGAGTGCTTTTCGGTTTTTCGTAGTATCGTTTGCCATATTGCTCTCCCTATGCCTTTTGGACGTTGACCATAAAGGCCTTCGATTCGGGTATCATTGTGTTCGCGTCGCCGACGTTTGGCGTAAGCAGATTAGCGCTGTCGTAGCCGCTGCCATCTTCGGGAAACTGCCAGCCAAAATGCCAGGGAAGACCAACCTGATGGACTGTTGAATCGGCTATCTTGAACGGCTTGAACCTCTCGGAGACCAAAGCGACTGCCTTGACCTTGCCGCGGGCGGAGGAGACGACAACCGTCTCACCGTTTTCGAGCTTCAGCTCTTTGGCCAGTTCGGTACTCATTTCGACAAAGTTCTGCGGTTGCATTTCCAGCAGCCAGGAGCAGTGTCGGGTCATGCAGCCGGTCTGCCAATGTTCGGAGACCCGGTAGGTTGTTCCAACAAAGGGGAAACGCATGTCGCACGAGGCAAATGCATCCATCTTGTCGCCGAATATTTTAATGGTCGGATTGATCCGCTGACCGGACATCGAGTTTTTCTCAACAGGACATTCCAGGGCTTCGTAATGTTCCGGAAATGGACCTTCGACGAGCCCGGGACCAAACACCGAAGCGATACCATCGGCTTTCATGATAAAGGGGAGCTTTCCGGAGCTTGCCATTGGTGGCGCGCCTCCGTCCGGAACATCGCCGTCCCAGCCTCCGGTTTTGCCTTTTGGCGCAGGCTTGGTCGGATTCCAGGCGATGAGCGCACGATTTGGATCCCAGGGTTTTCCCTGCAGATCGACCGAGGCCCGGTTGTAGATAATTCGGCGATTTACCGGCCAGGCCCAGGCCCACCCGGAGTACAGGCCAAGCCCGGTGGGATCTTCCTTGCCGCGCCGCGCCATCATGTTGACAGGTTTGCCGTCTTTTAGGACATATGAATTACAGTAGAGCCAGTTGCCGCTGGACGTGGAACCGTCGGCCTGAAGGAACGCAAAACTTGGGACAAGGTCTCCTTTCTTGCCGATGAGTTCAGGCGGTTCAACCTTGGTGTCGTACACATCTTCGAGGTAGTAGCCGTTGATCTCTTTGGCAACAGCGTGGGTATCGATACGCTTGATCTTACCCGACGCATCGCGTTCGCCGTATTCCCAGCTGAGGTTGACGATAGGGTCCGGAAAGGCGCCGCCTTCTTTTTGGTAGAGCTCTTTTACTTTGAAAAACAGCTCATTGATAATCTCCGCATCGGGCAGCGAGCCGCCTTGGGGTTCGATAGCTTTGTAGCGCCATTGTCCCCAACGACCGGAATTGGTGATACTGCCTTCCTTCTCCATTGAAGAGCAGCATGGCAGCATGAAGACTTCCGTCTGGATGTCTTTGGGGTTCATGCCGGGGCCACGCCAGAAGGAGGCTGTTTCGTTATCAAAGAGGTTGACGTTGACCAGCCACTTGAGTTTGGCCATGGCTTCGCGGGTCTTGTTGGAGTTCGCTCCCGAACAAGCCGGGTTCTGGCCCCAGGCGAAGAATCCGTCGAATTCTCCTTTGTACATTTTGTCAAAGATCATCAGCCACGAGGCGTTCATACCGACATCGAGTTTCGGCATCCAGGAGTAGCCAAAATCATTTTCTTTGGTTGCCGCTGTCCCATACACGGCCTTCAGATAACTGGCGACGTATTTGGGCCGGTTTGACCACCAGTTGACGCTCCCCGGTTCTTTGGTTGTCGGGGTGTTTTTTTCGTTATAGGCGGCAAGATCGACCAAAGCTGCATTCGGTACCGGATTGTAGCCGGGCAGGATATGAAAGAGGATGCCGTAGTCGGTGGAGCCCTGAACGTTTGACTCGCCGCGCAGTGCGTTGATGCCGCCGCCGGGCATGCCCATATTACCCAGCAGCATCTGGATAATGGTCATAGCCCTGATATTCTGGGTGCCGATGGTGTGTTGGGTCCAACCCATGGCGTAGCACTCGGTGCCGACCCGGTCGGGTTTGCCGGTGGAGCTGTAGAGCTTATATACCTCCATAAGTTTATCCATGGGAGTCCCGGTGATGCTCACAACTTTTTCCGGGGTATAGCGTGCATACTGTTTTTTCAGCAGCTGGAATACGCAATTGGGGTCTTGCAGGCTGACGTCTCTTAAGGCAATACCGTTTTCGTCTTTTTGAAAGGCCCAGCTAGATTTGTCGTATTTTTTTGTGTCCGGGTTATAGCCGGAGAAAAGACCGTCGAGATCTGCCGGTCCTTTAAAGTCCGGGTTGACCAGAAACGCGGCGTTGGAATAGTTGACCAGATAATCCTTGAAATACAGATCATTTTCTAAAATATACCTGATCATGCCGCCTAAGAAAGCAATATCCGTCCCGGATCGAAGTGGGGCGTAGAGATCTGCTTTCGCGGCAGTCTGTGAAAATCGGGGATCGACACAGATCAGTTTAGCACCCTTTTCCCGGGCGCGCATAATCCATTTCATCGAAATGGGATGGTTTGAGGCTGGATTCCCGCCCATGGCGAGGATTACATCGGAGTTTTTCAGATCAATCCAGTGGTTCGTCATTGCACCGCGTCCAAACGACTCTGCCAGAGCCGCAACAGTTGCGCTGTGTCAGATACGCGCCTGGTGTTCTACGTACACCAGGCCCCATGACCGAACAAGTTTTTGCAACAGATAGCACTCCTCATTGTCAAGCGCTGCACTGCCGACGTGGGCGATTTTGTCCGTCCGGTTGACGACGAATTCCTTTTCGACCATCAACTCGGTGCCGTCGGCCTGTTTCTCCATGACTTTGGAGGTTGATACTGTCTTGAAACTGTTATCCCGGGTATCTTTCACCAAATGGGCAATTCTATCGAGAGCCCATTCCCATTCCACTTGTTTCCAGGCCGTGTCGCCAGGTGCGCGGTAGAGCGGCTTGCCGAGTCGCTTGTCGTTATTGGCAAGCTGCATGACGGACGCACCTTTGGAGCAGAGTGTTCCCTCACTGATCGGATGATCGGGATCTCCCTCGGTGTTGATGATTTTGCCGTTTTCCGCATAGACGATAATTCCGCACCCGACTGAACAATAAGGGCAGATTGTTGTCGTCTGCTTGGCATTTTTTATCCGCAATTCCCGGGCATAAGCCTTTGCCGAATCGAGGTTCACGCCAAGCGATGCTATCAGTGCGGTGCCGCCTGATAGCTTTAAAAAGTCCCGCCTAGATACTCCCATTGAATACTCCTTTCCTGTTTGTCACAGGTGAGGTGAAAAGTGTAAAGTCCGGCAGATACAAACCAGACCGTATCTTGTATGCAACCGCGTCTACCAGTTATCCTCTTATCTGGGCCGGGAAATTTCGTTCCAACGCCACAGCTATGCGTGTACGGCGATATTTAGTATACAGCCGGAAAAATAAAAGCAGCTCTTTTCTGGTAGTGTCGGTGGACATGGTTTTCAAGGTATAGCATTCACTATACTTTGAAAAAATGCTACAGAAAAATGCGCCTTTTGAGCAAAACGGCGTATTGTTTTTTATCTATTAAAATTAGTGAGATAGGTGTAAGTAAAGGGGGAGAAACCGCTAGGGTTTTGACGCAAAACCAAGTAAGGGAATAACGTATGAAGGGTAGGTTGGTGGCTTACACGTTCCGTGACTGGTGAGCAACATTTTGCAGTACGGGCGTGACGAATCGAACGACAATGTATAAAATGATA
>JBBRDD010000253.1:0-6462 GCA_038204235.1 Desulfobulbales bacterium | reverse complement strand
TAGCTGAAACTGGCCAATGGCGTCCTTTCCGGTCCCCTTGATGGCAAACAGAGCTTGATCGGCAGCCGCGATCAAGCCATGCATATCGGTGGCATGCTGGGGAAAGGTTGCAATACCGAAGCTCGCTGTCAGCCTGACCGCAATGTTTTGCTCTAGCTGGTAGGCAGTACTCCTCACCTTGTCATGAATTTCAGATGCTTTTTGGAAGGCCTGGTCTTGATCCATCCCCGGAAGGACCACCACAAACTCATCTCCGGCGTAAGCCACGGCATATGCAGGTTCTTTGAGGCAGCTGTCAATCGTTCGCGCGACTTCCAGAATGGCGCGGCTGCCGTTCAAATGGCCATATGTATCAACGACCTTTTTGAAATGATCCAAATCTAAAAAAAGCAGGGATATCGGTGACCTGGTTGCTTGACTGCAAGCTATCAAGTTCTTGAGTGATTGATACAAATATCTTTGGTTGTAAAGACCTGTCAATCCATCTCGGAAGGCCTGTTCTCGAAAACGGCGCTCGCTTTCCAATAAGGCTTGTTCTGCCTTCTTGCGCTGAGAAATATCCACCATGGCAATTGCCACCCGTTCCAGGGTATCCTCATGGCCGGAAACGGCCAATGATTTTCCCAGTACGATCTTCGTCTCACCACTGGTGGTTACGATTGTCTCCTCCCTTTCGACGGCGGTATGTCCATCGGCGGTCGTCATGATGACCGCGCGGGCCATTTCAAAAAACTCTTTGGCATCGGTCGAAAGAAAGGCCCCGTTCGGAGTCATGGTTCTGGGAATTCCCATCAGATCCAGGAAGGCGTGATTAAAGTCGACTGTTTTTATTAATTCCCAGCAATGGTATACCTCTTGAGGGCGTTCTTCGAAATATGTTCGAAAATCGGAAAAACCGGACGTACGCAACTGGTCCAGATAACATTTCAAAAGAGAAACATCCCATTCTATAATTGCGATGGGAGCCGATTGAAATAACTGGCGATAGCGTCGCTCGCTTTCCTTGATAGCCTCCTCCGCCCGTTTCAAATCAGTATAGTCTTCGACAATGGCCATAACTCCGTTGATGTCTCCATCTCCTGTAACTATCGGGCTCAGATTATAGCGCAGATGAATACTGTCCCCCCGGCTATTGGTATAGGGGCGCTCGGCAATGACCATTTTTTTCTCGTCGATACAGCGTTGAATGTCGCTATAGATCTCCGCTATAGCCATGGTCTGGCTGTCTAATGGTTTCAGTACCGTTGGCTGGTTGTCCGATGACCAGGAAAGGAGTTCCCGCATCTTGCGGTTGATCCCTGTTATGCTGCCCTGGAGATTGACCGTAAAAATTCCCAGCGGAGCGCTGTCGCTCAGGAGTTGATTTCTTTCTTCACAGGCTTTGCGCGCTGCTTCGGCGCGCTGGTAGCGCTGTTCAAATACTTTTAAGTCATCAATTTGTCGGCGTAATGCGTCTATTTCATTCATGATTTCGTCTTTGATCTTTGCCAGGGAGTTGGGCACTGTGTTTTTATCATTTCAAAGCAATTAATAACAAATAGTGCACGAAGTGAGGAGGAAATAAGGATGCAGGGGCGGAAAAAGGTTTTTTGGGCAGCCTGCATCACTTCACCCAATTGCTGAAGATACCAGCTTCGCCTCTCCTGGCCATTTGGGTAGAGGCGAAACCCCGGCGAAATGTTGTATTGTGGACCCGTCTCGCTCTTGTACCAGCGAATACGTAACAAAAAGGTAACCACATATATGGTAGAATTCGATATTTAAACGTCATTACTTCTGTGCTTTCATCTGAAGAATCCAGAGATCGCCTGCAACCCATTGGTCCCTCTCTTTACGCAGACTGGTCTTTTTTTCTGTCAGCACCAGCCAGTCGGCAGCAACCGCAATACTGCGAATATAGTCGCGGGAATAGGCAAATCTGCCGGTCTTTTGTAGCTGATAGCCTGTTGCATCCAGAGTTTCCGTAGAAAAGCAGAAGAGCGCCTCTGGCCGGGCAACAGCGCGCAGGGCGCTGAAAATAGAGCCCAGCTCGCCGACATAGATAAACACATCGGTGGCGAGAAAAAAATCATAGGTTGCAGTGGTTGTCTGTAAATAATTGATGATGCTGTCTTGGTACAGACCATTGTAACAGTCCTTCTCTGCTGCCTGCAAAAGCATATTCGCGGAAAGATCAACGCCATCAAGAACTGTGACGATTTCCTTAAAGGCCACACCGCTGAGCCCTGTCCCACAGCCGAGATCGAGGCCATGGTCGTATTCATCCTTAACACCCTTTAGCTGAGTACACCCCTTAAAACACGCATACAACTGCCGGGGATTGTCGTATCCCAGTCCATCTACCAGACTTTTTTCAAAGCCTGCAGCATATGCATCGAAAAAATGCTGGACATAGGAATCGGGAGCGTGGTCGAGCGGTGTGCCGAGAAGAGATGCGAGCATATAGTGGGCAGAATCGTCTTTCGGCCGCAAGGCCAGTACCTGTCGGTAATAGATTTCCGCCTGTTGTGTATCACCACTGCGATGATAGAGATAGGCTAGATTGTTGAGCGCCGGCAGATAGTTAGAATCGAGCGTCAACACCCTTTGATAACAGGAAATTGCCTGCTCATCAGCATGGGTGTCACGATAGCAGCCGGCAAGATTGTACCAGGCGTCGCTATTGTCCGGCGTAGCCTCCAGAAGCTGACGGTATGTGGCAATTGCGGCCCGATTGTCACCGGTTTTTTTCTGACTGAGAGCCAGATTAAAAAGGGTATCACTATCTTCAGGCTGGGAAGTCAGGGCCAGGGAAAATTCGCGCAGGGCACCGGTGAAATTTTCAAGACTATAGTACACCAGGCCGAGGTTATAGCGAAGCATGGCCGCTTCCGGAAAATACTCAAGCAGCAGCAGGTATTTCTCCATGGCATCGGCGAAACGCCCTTCGGTCTGGGCATTGCAGGCCTCGGTGAAGAAACGGTTCAGCTGTTCGTCAGAATGAGTTGTTGGGGAGATGGACATTTGTTTATTTTCCGGGATAGGTTGAATATTTCAAACGTAATCAGGGTCCGAAAACATGCTCGGAAGGAGTAACCAGCTACCTTTTACGGGGTTATTGAGTTGGGTCATGGTCAAACACATAACCCAGCGAGCGCCTGCTTTTAAAGTATTTTGGTTTTTTGGGCTGTTCCTCAAAGTAGCGACGGAAACGGACGATGTAGTTGTCGACGGTACGGGTCGACGTTCCCTTGCTGTAGCCCCAGCCGATCTCCAGTAATCTGCTGCGGGACAGGGGTTTTCCTTTATTGACAATAAATAGTTTGAGTAATTTTATTTCCTGCTCGGTTAATTGGATGATTCCAGCGCAGCACTCGGCCTGACCATTGGAAAAAACAATAGTGTTGGTGCCAAAGCGGTATACGTTCTGCTTCTGTGCCGGTGTCTTCAGGGTATCGTCCTGTTCTCGCTGCCATTGATCCCGGGTCAGCAGGCGGCCCACCCGCAGGAGGAATTCTTCGAGGCTGAAGGGTTTGGTCATGTAGTCATCGACCCCGACAAGAAAACCATCGACCTTGTCGGCGGCATCCACCTTGGCCGACAGGATAAGGACAGGCAGGCGTTCATCTTCCAGACGAATGTTTTTCAGAATCTGCATACCGTCGATGCCGGGTAGCATGAGGTCCAGCACAATCAGATGGGGACACCACTGCTTCCAGGCTTCCAGCCCTTCGATGCCATTCTCCGCGACCTTCACCTCATGGCCCTGCAGGCTGAGGTTCAACTCAATGCCCTCGGCGATATGGCGGTCATCTTCTATAATTAAGATGCGCTTGTTAACTATTGCAGTCACTTTTGCTCTCTTGCTCCAATAAGGGGGGAAGCTGCCTTGGTAAGCTCAGGGTAAAGCTCGCTCCTTTTCCAATCCCGTCACTCTGGGCGGTTATCTTGCCTTTGTGGAACCTGGCCACCTGGTCAACCATATATAATCCCAGACCCGTCCCGCCGACATGATGCGAATTTGTTCGTTCGATCTGAAAAAATTTCTGGAAAATCTTCTTGCTCTGGGACTTGTCAAAACCTATCCCGTTATCGGCAAAGCAGATCAATACATTTTTCTCCGTCTGGCTGAAGGTAATGGTAATCTGTGGACAATCGCTCTCATTGTGCCTTATTCCATTGGCCAGCAGGTTCATCAGCAGCATCTGAAAGAGTCCGTGGTTTATTGCACAATAATAGCACTTTTTAGGTTGCTGGTGCATGACGATCTCGCTGCCGCGAAATAATTGTGCATTCTTTCGGCAAAACTCTTCGACCTCTTCAACTGCATCGACCACGATGAGCTCTCCGCTGAAAATTTTGGCTTCGATCCGGGCCAGGTGGAGGATGCTGTTAATGTTATCGGAGAGCCGTTCTACATCCGCCAGCATATACTCCATATATTTCAGCTGTTTGTCCCTTGGCAGCTCATGCTTGATGAAGGTCTCCAGGTAGAGCCGGAGGGAGGTCGTCGGGGTCTTCAGCTCGTGGGTAAAGCTGTTGATGAAATTGTACTGTGACCGATAGAGGGCCTGGGTTTTTCGCTGATAGACAAAAATAATGAAAATGCCAAGCAGGATGATCCCGACCAGAATCGACAGGACCATGATTACCACCCAGGTCTGCCAGGATTCGAACTGCTGCGGGTCAAGGTTGGTCTTCTCAATGACGGCCTTGAGGCCGGTACTCACCGCAACATACCAGTAGATATACAAAAACAGAGAAAGGCCGAGGGCAATTATTGAAAAGACGAAGATAGCTACCGGATGCAAAAACCAGATGGAGCGCTTCATTACGTCCTGCAGTTTTGTAAAAGAATTGTCATTTGTTTCGCTTGACTATCTACCATCAAATTAATGAGTTAGTCTACCTCAATGCATTTTTCCAGATTCTTTCAGGCGACGAGGTATTCCCTATGACAAACAATTATCCGGTCCATCATCTTGGTACGAAAGCACAGGTCTTGTTGACCAGTGTTTTCGGTCCCTATGCTCAGGACGACGAGTACGGCAGCAGTGCAATCAATCCGATGGAACTGTACCACAATCAAGTTACCCGCGTACAGGGAGTTTTCAGCCTGCGCATGTTTCACCGTTCTTTTGGTTTGTTGATGATCAAAGAGAACATTGAAGCACCCTGCACGTTGCTCGACTTTCCGGATCTGGACCGCTTTATCGAGACGATTCGCACCAATCGCTACCATGTAATCGGCATCGGTTCCATTATCCCCAATGTCAACAAGGTAAAGAAAATGTGCGAACTGATACGCACCTACCAGCCGGGCGCGGTTATCGTGGTCGGTGGACATATCAGCAATATGGAAGGGATCGATGCACTTATCGATGCCGATCATATCGTTCGGGGTGACGGTATCAAATGGTTTCGTCAATACCTGGGGCAGGATCTGGCCAGGCCGGTAAAGCATCCGGCTGTAGCTTCGGCCTTTGGGGCAAGGATCCTCGGCCAGGAGATCTCCGAAAAGCCGGAAGATACTGCTGCCATCGTGGTGCCTTCAGTCGGCTGTCCTATGGGATGCAACTTCTGCTCGACTTCGGCTCTTTTTGGCGGGAAGGGTAAATTCAAAAATTTTTATGAGACCGGGGAAGAGCTCTATGCGGTGATGGCCGATCTGGAAGAAAAGTTGCAAACAAGCTCCTTTTTTATCCTGGATGAAAACTTTTTACTCCATCAAAAACGGGCACTGGGCCTGCTCGAACAGATGAAAGCACATAACAAAAGCTGGGCCCTGTATGTCTTCAGTTCAGCCAAGGTTCTGCGCTCCTATCGGATGGAACAACTCGTCGAGCTTGGTATTTCCTGGGTCTGGATGGGCCTTGAGGGAAAACAAAGCCAGTATGCAAAACTTGCAGGCATTGACACAAGATCGCTGATCAAAGACTTGCAGGACCACGGTATCCGGGTTCTCGGCTCATCGATCATTGGTTTGGAGGAACATACTCCGGAAAACATCGATCAGGTCGTCGACTATGCGGTCTCACATGGTACCGATTTTCACCAGTTCATGCTGTACACTGCCAATCAGGGAACTCCTCTCTACGCCGATTTGAAGGAAAAGGGGACTTTATTGCCGCCGGAGGAATTTAATGTTTCCGACAGCCATGGCCAGTTCCGTTTCAACCATCGCCATCCCCATATCCCCGCAGGCGCGGAAGAAAAGATACTGGTTGAGGCCTTTGAGCAGGATTTTAAGGTCAATGGTCCCAGCCTCTTCCGGCTTATCCGGACTATCCTTAAAGGCTGGCAGCGTTACCAGAGCCACCCTGATGCTCGGATACGAAACCGTTACGTGAAAGATGTCAAACCATTGCGCACCATGTATGCGGGTGCTGTCTGGGCCATGAAAAAGTGGTATCGGCATGACAAGGTTCTGCATCAGCAACTTGCCGATTTGCTCCAGGATATCTACACCACCCTCGGCTGGCA
>JBBRDD010000252.1:0-6480 GCA_038204235.1 Desulfobulbales bacterium | reverse complement strand
GCTTGGCAAGCTCTGATATTCCAACCCCCAATGTAAAAAAACAATGATGGCGTCACTCTGTTGTTCCCGCGCTTTCGCGAGATCAACTTTGATGGCAACCGTATCGATCAGGTTTACAATGTTGGGTTTGGAAACCGGAATACCGCTGGCGAATTCAAGGCCGGTTAATTCCCAATCAATGCATTGCGATGAAAGTCGACCGATAGAATATCCGGCACCAACTCGGAGAAGCACCGTGTCGCTGTTTTCTCCAGGCTGCCTTTGTGCTGTCTTGAAATCAGCTCCCAACAAAATGATGACTCCGGCAAAACCTTCATCTCGCACCAGCAGGTTGGTTCCCCGACCAATAAGCCGCCACGCTATATTTTCCTCAGCCAGAAATACCAGCAGTTCCAGCATTTCATGGCGCCTATCGACCTTGACGACAGCTTCTGCCGGCCCGCCAATACCAAGGGACGTATAGCAATCCAGCCGGGCCTGCCAGTCAATGGGCGGCGAAATGAGTTCGGTCAGCTTCTGCCGTTGCGCCTGATTCATTCTGTTTGGCTGCCCCGTGAGGTATTCCTTTGCAGCAAGTCGACTAATTCCTCGCCAACCTTGACTATATTCCCCGCACCCAGCGTCAGGACCAGATCGCCAGGTTGCAGCATCGGCAAAAGTAATTCCGCCATTGTGTTGATATCGCCTATATACCGGGTGTGGCGCTGACCATGCATTTTTGTTGCCTCCAGTAAACTCTCGCCGGTGACTCCTTCAATGGGTTCTTCACTTGCCGCATAAATATCTGACATTATAAGAAAATCAGCTTTATGAAAGCATGTCTGAAACTCTTTGAAGAGCGCCTTTGTCCGCGAGTATCGATGGGGCTGAAAAAGGACCACGAGACGTTTTTGCGGCCAGGCCTGCGTGATTGCTGCTAAAGTGGCCCGGATTTCGGTTGGGTGATGACCATAATCGTCGACTACGGTAATCCCGTCAATTTCGCCTTTCTGCTGCATCCTGCGCTGCACTCCGGCGTATGTCTCCAGCCCTTTCTGTATTTCGGCAAACGGCAGTTCCAGTTCCAGACCGACACAGACCGCAGCCAGCGCGTTATACACGTTGTGCAGACCCGGCGGGGCGATACTTATCTGACCGCGTATCCCCATAGCATCCTTGACGGTGAAAGACACCCGACCGTTCAGCCACACGATATCATCAGCATGGATGTCCGCCTGGGGAGTCAGGCCATAGGTTATCGTCCTTTTTTGGATTAAGGGCAGAATATCTGCAACATTGGCGTCATCCAGACAGACAATTACCGCCCCGTAAAATGGGATTTTGTCGATAAACTGCAGAAACGTCGATTTAATATGATCCAGATCCCGGTAATAATCGAGATGCTCAAGATCGATATTTGTGACGACCTCCAAAACAGGTGATAATTTCAGAAACGAGCCATCACTCTCGTCGGCCTCAGCCACCAGATATTCGCCTTGCCCCAATTTGGCGTTCCCCCCGAGAGCATCAACTTTGCCGCCGATAACAATGGTCGGGTCAAGCCCTGCCGAGGCAAGCATCCAGCTGACCATGGAAGTAGTTGTTGTTTTTCCGTGACTGCCGGCAATGGCGATGCCATTTTTCTTTAAGCGCATCAATTCCGCCAGCATCTCCGCCCGCATGATGACCGGCACATTGGTTTCTTTGGCCCGGACGACCTCGGGGTTAGTAGAAGAAATCGCCGAGGAGGTTACCACCACATTGGCGCCCTCCATCCATTCGCTTTTATGACCGGTGTAGATAATCCCGCCGAGCCGCGCCAGATTGTCGGTAATGATGGATTTGTGCAGATCGGAACCTGAGACTTTATAGCCGAGATTGAGCAGCAGCTCGGCGATGCCGCTCATGCCAATACCGCCGATACCGACAAAATGGATATGTCTTGTTTTTCTGTTCATTATGTCCGGTGTTTTCCTATTTGTTCCAGGCAGCAGGCAACAATTCGTTGAGCTGCATCGGGAAAGGCGAGTGCCTTCATCGCCGCCCCCATTGTCGTGAGTTTTTCGCGATTGTAAATCAAATCAACAATGGCCGTACCGAGCTGCTCCGCATTCAGGTCTTTCTGCCGGTACTGAACTGCACCTCCGCCGGACACATAATATAGGCCATTTTTTTCCTGGTGGTTGTCGGCAGCGGAGGGATAAGGAATTAGAATTGCCGGCTTTCCGAGTACGGCAAGCTCGGAAAGCGTTGTTGCCCCCGCTCTAGAGACCACCAGATCGGCCTCGGCGTAGACCTCGTCCATTTTCATGAAAAACCCGGCCACCAGGGCGTCCATCCCGCGTTGCTGATACGCCTCCGACACCTGTTCCTCGTCTTTTTCGCCGGTTTGATGGATTACTTTGATCCCCTGGAGTTCCCCGTCGGTAAAAGCGCATAATGCTTCAGACACCAAACGGTTAACGGCCTGCGCCCCCTGACTTCCGCCCAGAATCAGCAGGGTTTTCCGGCCACTTTTGGGGGCCAGAGATTTTTCGGCCAGCTGAAGGATTTTAGTACGTACCGGATTGCCGGTGTAGACAATTTTATCGGCCGGGAATTCTGTTCCGCTGCCGGGCAGCGACAAACAGACCCTGTCGGCCAATTTACCGAGCTTGCGGTTGGCCAGCCCCGGCACAGAATTTTGTTCATGAAGCACAACAGGAAGCCCCAGGCTTTTTGCGGCTGCGACCACCGGCCCGGTAACATACCCGCCGACGCCGACAACAATATCGGGTTTAAAACGGCGAATAATGCGTAGTGCCTGAAGGTACGATACCGGCAATATTGCCACAGCTTTCAACAGCTCCAGCGGGCTTTTGCCTTTAAGACCGTAGCACCTGATACTTGCACTGGCAAAGCCGTACATCCCGAGACTTCTGGCATCCATTTTTCTCCTGGTACCGACAAAGAGAACCTCGGTCGCTGGCATCTGCTTTTGAAACTCCTGGGCAGTTGCCACCGCCGGGAACAGATGTCCACCCGTTCCGCCACCGGTCAATAAAACCCGTATGCTCTTATCCTTATCTCCCATGCCTGCCTATATTGCGTCACGCTAATTTTTTTTGCAGGGCTGATACAGCCTTTTTAAATTCATTTCCTCGATGGCCATAGCTTGTGAACATATCAAAACTGGCGCAGGCCGGGGAGAGCAGTACCACATCTCCCGCAGCGGCATTTTCTGCAGATGTACGTACGGCTTCATCCATAGACTGAGCGGGAAGTACTTCCACCAGATCAGTCAGAGCATCGGCAAGGAGCCCTGCAGCTTCACCGAACAAAATCAGTTTTTTCACCTTGGCCGCAACACTCTCCCGCAACAGACGGAAATCATCGCCTTTATCACGACCACCGGCTAAAAGAATAACATTGCCCGGGAACTGGGCCAGGGCACCGATCACCGCTCCGGTATTCGTCGCCTTCGAATCGTTATAATAAGAGACGCCGTCGAGCTCGGCGACAAACTCGATGCGATGCGGCAGGGGCCGAAAGGCCTGAAGTCCCGCAAGGGTCTGCGCGTGCGTGCAACCCTGTGACCGTACAGCAAGTATGGCCGCAGCATAATTCATCAGGGTGATATCATTGAGCTGGCCCAACCCGGCAAAGTGATACTCTTCCGGGCTGGAATCAATCATCACTGCAATCCGGTTGTCACCAATTATTGCCGAGCATGTATCATTTTTGCCAAAAGTGTGCACATGTGCCGATAAACCCGGCGGGAGTCGGCGACAAAGCGAATCGTCGCCATTGATGATTATAACACTCCCCGGTTGCTGATGCACAAAGAGCTGCATCTTCGCCTCGACATATCTGTCCATCGAGCTATGCCTGTCCAGGTGGTCCGGGCTGACATTGAGCAGCACTCCAACATCGGGGGCAAAATCCCCGGCACTCTCAAGTTGAAAGCTGGACACTTCAGCGACGACGATATCATAATCCTGTGGATGAAGGAGGTATTCATACAAAGGCGTGCCGATATTTCCGCCGACAAAAACCCTCTTCCCGGCAGTTCCCAGGATGGCCCCGATCAAGGTCGTCACCGTGGTCTTGCCGTTGGTCCCGGTAACGGCCACCACAGGGACGTCAATCTGCCCGGCGGCTATCGCAAATTCTCCGACGATCTTCACCCCGTCATCCCGCAATTCCTTGAGCAGGGGAATATTCAGGTTCACTCCGGGGCTGACCAGCAACAGCTCGGCACGGCCTAAAAACTGGCGGCTGTGGCCTCCCGCTTCCCAGGAAACATTTGTCGCAGCGAGGAATTCCCCCTCCTCGGCCACAAATTTTTCTTCCGGTCGATTGTCCGACACGAAAACTTCAGCCCCACAATGTAGCGCATAGCGCACTGCCGCACGACCGGAGATTCCTAATCCCATAACCGCCACTTTGACGCCGGGATACAGCATGGATTTTTTTTTCATCAGCGTAATTTCAACGTAGCAATAGCAACAAGCCCTAAAATGATCGAGACAATCCAGAACCGCACGACAACCTTTGCTTCATGCCATCCTTTTTTTTCAAAATGATGGTGGAATGGCGCCATCAAAAAAATTCTTTTCCCATGGGTCATTTTGAAGTAACCGACCTGCATAATAACTGACAGAGCTTCCATCACAAAAATCCCGCCAACTATCGCCAGCAAAAATTCCTGTTTGATGATGATCGCCGTGGAACCCAATGCACCGCCAATGGCCAACGAACCGACATCGCCCATAAACATCTGCGCAGGAAAGGCGTTGAACCACAAAAAACCAAGGCAGGCACCAAAGATGGTACCGCAGAATATGGCCAGCTCACCACTGCCTGCAACATAAGGTATCTGTAAATAATCGGCCAGAACCACATTACCGGCAAGGTAGGAAAACATCAGATACACTGCGGCGGTCACCACGGTCGGCCCGGCGGCAAGCCCATCAAGTCCGTCGGTCAGATTAACCGCATTCGACGCCCCAACAATTACCACGATGGCGAACACAACATAAAACCACCCCAGATCCGGACGGAAATTTTTGAGAAACGGCAGACTCAGGTGTCCATCAAAACCGTTATGCAGAGAGATAACTATCCCGACAACGGAGGCACCGATAATCTGCAGCACAAGTTTCCACCTGGCACTCAATCCTTTGGAATTGTTTTTACGGATTTTTCGCAAATCGTCAATGGAGCCAATGCAACCGTAAAATAATGTTACGAATAATCCAAGCCATACCAGGGAATTATCGAGTCGAGCCCAGAGCAGAGTACCAAGAGTTATGGCAGCAAGAATCAGCAGTCCCCCCATGGTAGGCACACCTTGTTTGACCAGATGGGTCGCTGGTCCATCATCACGTACCACCTGGCCAATTTGGAAATGCCGCATGGTCCGAATAAAGATTTTTCCCAAAAAAAGAACAATCAAAAATGCGGTTACCGCCCCACCAATTGAACGAAAGGTGATATAGCGAAAGACATTCAAGCCGCTCAGGCTTGTATGCAGCGGGTAGAGGAGGTGATACAACATAAAAAATCTAACTCACAGGTAAATGATTCAACAACATATCAGGGATGTGGCACACACTGTCCCTGCCATCAAAATTCAATAATCCCGGCGACAATTGTCTCAAAACGAAGCCCCCGGGAAGCCTTGACAAGAACAGCGTCACCCTGCCCAAGACGATGAAAGTCGACCATTTCATGCATCCAGCGAACCGCCGACTCTTTGTTGGAAAACGAAAGGATCCGATCTTTTTTGAAACCGTGTTCAAGGGCTCCATTTACCACATCTGCTCTAAATTCACCAACAACTCCTACATAATCAATTGCTAATTGTGCAATCAATTTTCCGATATCGTAATGCGCATGAGGAGCAGACGTTCCAAGCTCAAGCATATCACCGATAATACAGAGCGAACATTTTCCAGCAAGTGTTTTCAACGTCTTCAAGCCGGCAGCCATTGAAGCCGGATTAGCATTGTAGGTATCGTTGATTATGGCGAAACCGGAGCCGGCGCGAAGTATCTCCATGCGTTTATCCGGCGGCCGGAAATCGGCCAGCCCGGCCGCAATATGTTCCAGTCCGGCTCCTGCAGCGATGCCTATGGCTGAGGCGCAGAGGGCGTTGGCCACGTTATGTTCTCCGGCGATAGCAAGACGAACTTTTGTCGATTCCGATCGGTGATGCAGGGTGAAAGTAATGGTGCCTCCGTCTGTCACATCAGTCATAAGGATATTGGAAGCCCAGATATCCGGCGGTGGAATTTCCCCTTCGCCCTGTACCGCAAAAGTGATTTTACGATTGGGATACTTGGTTGAAAGATCCCGAATCCGTAAGTCATCAAGGTTGACTACCAAGGTTGCCGACTCTCGACTCGCGGCAAAAAGCTCTTCTTTGGCCCTGGCGACACCTTCAATTGACTCCAAGCCCAGAAGATGCGCTCCATGAATATTGGTGATACAGCTTATATCAGGATCAGCTATCGCCCC
>JBBRDD010000251.1:0-6498 GCA_038204235.1 Desulfobulbales bacterium | reverse complement strand
CGGCGAGCCGCTGGATGTCCTGACGGGATTTCTCCGTGCCGATGCAAAGGCGCAGGGGCGGCCGGTGGGCGTCGCTCTGGCCAAAGATGGATCTTTGCTCGTCGCCGATGATGTCGGTAATATCGTCTGGCGGGTGTCTGCTGTAAAATAAAATTACGATATATAGGCGTTTTTCGATGTTCCTTCCAGACTCTTGATGAGTCGGGCCCAGTAACTGCCGCTCTCGGCACGCCACACCGCCTGATGCAGCCATTGCAGGGTCTCCCGATCCTGGGCAAGGATACTTTGTTCGCGGATGTTCAGCCTGGAGATGCCCTCGTCAAGGCAGCGGCGCCTCAGGCTGTGCAGTACATCCAGTTGCTCCCTGCCGTGATGCTGGCGAGCAAAAGCCTGGTGCAGTTTGTTCACGGCCGGGTCGAGAATTGCTTCTTCAAAGACGGTCAGGGTAGCATGACTGGTTGTCCGGATGTCGTGCTGGACAATTTCGTCGAGGAGGGCGCTTCCCTTAATTTCTTCCGGGATACGCAGGAGACCGATGTTTTTCAGTACCTTGCCGGCTCTGACTTTACCAAGAATAATGGAAATCGGTGCCGCAAGCAGCAGAGGGATAACCACCGGGAGTGACCACAGGAAAAAGATGAGATCCAGCCGATAGGTGAATGCCGCCCAGCAGGCAGCAAGGAGGCTTCCCGGCAACTGGCTGATCAGGGTTTGCTGCCAGGAGGTCTCACTGCTGCGATTCTGTCCTGCCCATTTGAGATTGAGGTTGAAGAGGGCTTCCATGACAAAACGGGAATGAGCGAGCATGCGAACCGGTGCCAGCAAGGAGGAAACCAGAATTTCCAGGATCATACTGAAAAAAGTCGGCACAATGCCGCCAAATCCAGACAGCCTTCGTTTGCAGGCTGCATCCAGAACAGCCAGAAATTTCGGCAGAAAGAGCAAAATAAAAGTACTTGAGACAAGAGCAAAGGCCAGATGGGGATTCCACTCCGGCCAGACTGGAAACGGACTATTGTTGTTAGGAAAATAGTCGATCGGCCAAAGGATAAGCCGGGTGGCAACGCCGGTCGACAGGATCAGAAAGAGCAGCCAGAGCGGAGAAGCGACATACGACATGACTCCATTGAGAAAGGCCAGGCGGTGCGCCATCCTTAAATTTTTGCCCCGGAACACCAGCCAGAGATGCTGCAGATTGCCTTTGGCCCAGCGCTTGTCCCGGGTAAGGTCCTCTACCAGAGTCGGGGGACACTCTTCGTAAGAACTGGTCAACTCCGGCTCAAGCCAGACCTCGTATCCGGCTCTGACCATATAGGCGGCCTCGACGAAATCGTGACTCATGATCGCCCCACCGAAAATTCCCCAGCCGGGAAGTTTCTTCAGGCCGCAATGGCGCATAAAAGCCTCGGACCGGAGGAGGGCATTGTGGCCCCAGTAGGCTGCCTCGCCCAGCTGCAGGGCGGCGAGGCCGGTGGTAAAGATTGGGCCATAAAGATGATTGGCGAATTGCTGTACCCGGGCAAACAGCGATTCGGCATTGACAATGATCGGGCAGCTTTGCAGGATACCGACTTTTGGTTCCACTTCGAGCAGGCGGACCATCTGGAGAATGGTTTCGCCGGCAATAAGGCTGTCGGCGTCGAGGACCATCACATACTTGTAATTTCGTCCCCAGCGGCGAAAAAAATCGGCAACGTTGCCGCTTTTGTGCTTCAGATTGACGGGACGGCGGCGATAGAACAGGCGGCCGTCTGCGTCCAGTTCCTTGCAGAGATGGTACCAGACAGCCTGCTCGGCCAGCCAGTATTGGGGGTCGTGGCTGTCGGAGAGGATGAAAAAATCGAAATGCTCGATATGGCCGGTTGCCGCAAGAGAACGATATATAGCCTGCAGACGGGCAAACGTCCGGTCAACCGGCTCATGATAGATCGGCATGATGATTGCTGTACGGGCGGGCTTCACCGAGGCGAGCGTATCCGGGGGATGTCTGTGCAGCAGGGACATCCGGTCGCCACCGAACAGACGGACAACGAAGCCATAGAAGCCTAACCAGAAACCTACCGAAATCCCGAAAAAAAGCAGGCTGAACACTCCGGCGAGGCTGATTTCAAGGAGATCTCCCCCATGATAGGGCAGCACTCTGATCATGCCCCAGGTGGCAATAATCGTCTGGCCCAGAACCAGGGTGCCGAGCACGGTTCGGCGCATCAGTGCCCGAAACTTCCAGGCATGAACAGCTTTTTTGCCAAACGCCTGAGTCGGGCCGGCAATGTGTGTGGCGACCATTATTCGTCCTGATAGCCTATGCTGCCCCTGTTTACCAAGGGACAGAGAAGTGGTAGAGAGAGTTCGGGTATCTGTAGACGCTTCGGCAGTTCGACAATGATCCGGTCAAGGACGTTGGTCGTATCGCCGGCGAGAATTTCCTTGACCAGCTCCAAAGCGATCAAGATGGAATCCCGCCGAAGCGGCACGCCGCTCAGGCGGAGATAGCTGCAAATTCTGTCAAATAAATCTTCAGATGTAATGTCCTGCATGGCACGTTCCTGTCCGTCAATCGGCGTTGGCGCGAATGTCGTTGTCATAATCGAGTCGATATGTCCAGGTTTCAGTCAGGGTTTCCTTGCCTTTTTGGAGAAATGCGCGCAGCAATAAAGGTGTATTTTCGACAGGTTTTGCCAAAATTGACAGTCTCCAGCAGTGCAGCGCCGGCACATATTCGACATAGTGATCGAGAATTTCGCCGTCGCCTTGGGCGGTAACCGACGCATTCAGCCTGGTCTCCGGAGAGAGTTTGGCAAGAGCGCCCCCGGCAAAATCGACAATAAGCCGGTACGCTCCTGCTGAAGAACCGCCGCCAATGCGGCTGCCGTCGCCGACCAGGGTGTTGATGGCCGAGGCCATCTTCTCCCCGGCGATAGTGTAGTCACCGACCTTCAGCAAATATTCCAGAGTAACCGGCTTGTCAGGAGTTACTTTGGCTGACGGGGTCCAGAAAGCAACGATATTGTCATTGGTTTCGTCAGGAGAAGGTAACTCTACCAGAACCACCTTTCCCGAGCCCCAGTCGCCCTTGGGCTCAACCCAGGCACTTGGTCGTTTCTGGTAATGTGCTTCGTTATCAAGATAATCGCGGAAATCGATGTTTCGCTGGAGTAGTCCGAAACCCCGTACGTTGTCTGTCTGAAAGTAATCCATCTGCAGCTTTTTGGGATTGAGGATTGGACGCCAGAGCCATTCGCCGGTTGAACCGTTGTCAATGAGAAGTCCGTCCGAATCATGTACCTGGCGCCGCCATTCACCCACAGGCCGTCCGGTATTTTCGCCGAAATAGAACATGCTGGTCAAGGGTGCCATGCCCAGTAATTCCAGCTCAGTGCGGGGAAAAATAATCGCCTTGACATCCGCAGTTGTTGTGGCTCCGGGGGTAATAGTAAAGGAATAGGCTCCGGCCATGCTCTTGCTGTCAAGCAGGGCATAGACCGTCATTTTATCGGCGTTTGGCGTTGGGCGAACCAGCCAGAATTCGACAAAAGACGGGAATTCCTCGCCGGTTGGGAGCCCTGTATTAAGAGCTGCACCACGGAACGACAGACCGAAGGAATTGTCTCGCCCGACAGCCCGGAAATAACTGGCGCCGGCAAATACCATGAATTGGTTCTGGTCATCTTTTTTCTGCAGTGGGTAGGTGAGTTTGAAACCGGCATAGCCAAGATCGTCGGGAATTCGCTTTTCCAGCTCGGGGTCGGTAAAGGTAAAATAGTTGCGACGATAAGGCAGGGCATGGGTGCCTGATGAATCAATAATATTAATGGCAACGGCATTCCCATAGAAAAGTCCGGGAGACATGAGCATGACCTGAAAACGGGACTGGGCTTCTTTCCAGAGATTTTTTTCAGGGTTGAACCGGATATTCTGATACTCGCTGTAGCTCAGCTCTTTCATGAACTTCGGGATGGGTGTAGGTTCCGTGTATGGATTTGCCGCCAGCACTTTTGCCTTATCGATAACCGTCTGAAACTCAAAGGCAGCTGCCGGGCCGGCAACCAGGACACTCAGGGAGCTGGCGAGTGCGATACAGTAGACACAAAAAAAATGGACAATTCTCATCTGTGATTTTTTCCTCATCATAGCGACGGTTTTGGCTTAAGCATGTACGCTTTACGGTGTTCTGATATAAATCGGCTCTGTCCGTATCTGGACCAACACGACATGGTACACGCCACTTTTTGGGATTCGATTAAATTTTGATTAGAAAAACCAGAGAGGAATTATGCGAATGACAGCGTTAAGGCAGGAATTCGACGTATCCCTCACCAATGAGTACCTTGCAGATTATTTTCTTGTTTATGGTAATTAAAAAACGGGTCTCAAGGTACTTCTAAACCTCTTAAGGGGTACTGAAAAAAGTAACCTCAGGGAGCATTGTAAAAAATCCTGGTTTTTTCCTGTTTACCGGGATTAGAAATTTGCCCCCAATATAAGGATGAAGTCTTGAAATAGCAAGATTGTCGTGCTACTGAATACACAATATATAATCGGTTTAACGGCCACAGAAACTAAAGACCAACATGCCCAAAAAAAGAGTCTTCCTTTTGCTCCTGATGACGTGTCTCATCCTCTTATCCTGCCGGGAAAGGGAGGTTCCGGTTGAAGTTTCCCTCGATAAACGCCAGGAGATTACGTTCAGGCCGCGATTACCAGCCGCAATTACCTATGCTTATCTGCCGCAATACTCGCACACGGAATCTTTTCAAAGGCATAATCGTCTGGTGGAATATCTCTCCGAACAGACCGGCTTACCGATACGCCAGGTGTTCCCGGACACCTTTGACAATTATCTCAGTATGTTCGGCCAGGGGAAAATTGATATCTCCTTTTCCAATCCGTTTATTTATGTCAAGCTGGCCAACCGATATGGTGCCAGGGCCATGGCCAGAATCGTCGAGGCCGATGGACGGGCGGAGTTCCGTGGCCAGATCATTGCCAGAAAAGACAACAAGGCGATTCAAACACTTCAGGATTGCCGCGGAAAATCGTGGGTAGCTGTCGATCCGTCATCGGCGGGAGGATATCTGTTTGCCCTTGGCCATTTTGTCGATCACGGTATTACCTTAAAGGATTTCAAGGAAGTTGTCTTTGCCGGCGGCAGGCAGGAAAATGTAATTTTAGGAGTCTATGCAGGATTGCACGACATCGGCTCGATACGCGAAGGGTCGCTCAGCGTCGTGCAGGACAAAATTGATATCAACCAGATACAGGTGGTTGACAGTTCCAGGCGATACCCGGGATGGGTCTATGCATACAGTCCACGACTTTCAGAGGATGTGGCTGACAGGATACGTCAGGCCATGCTGCAACTCGATTATGAACATAATCCCCAGCACCGGCTCATTCTCGATGCAGCCAAATTCATCGGCTTTGTCCCCTCCGATGACCGGGATTTTGACCCAATCCGCGAACTGAGTAAAAAAGTGGGGTTGAATCTTGATTAATTATCTGTCGAGATTTCTGCATCGCCTGCGATTCAGAACCAAGATTACCCTGGGAATGACCTTGATGCTCGTTTTCTGCGGCCTGGGGGTCGGGCTGATTCTTTCGTCCATGTCGTCAAATGCGCTGCTTGAGGAAGGACGAAAAAGGGGCATGGCCATCACTTCAAGTCTGTCATTTCGTCTGGTTGAACCGATCCTGACCATGGATTTTCTGCAGATGAAGAACCTAATCGATAATGTCGACCACCAGTATGACGACGTTATCTATATTTTTCTCACCGACGCCGGCGCAAACATCCTTTCGCACACCTTCTCCGGCGGATTTCCAACCGACCTTCTCCAGGTCAATGCAGATTCTAACAAAAAGCAGCCGATTCTTTTATCCACCGAGCAGGGGCTAGTCTACGATTTTAATGTCAGGATGAGCCTGGGAGACAAATATCTTGGCTCCGTCAGACTGGGCTTGTCGAGAAAAAACATCGATGCCCAGATCCATCGTCAGAGATTGACCAGCCTTTTCAGTACGATGGGGGTGGTTGGTCTGGGAATTGTCCTCGCCCTCTGGTTTGCCCGCACGGTGACCTTTCGTCTGAATCGATTAAGAGAATCGGTGGAGGAGGTTGTCCGGGGTAATCTCGATGTACATGCCGGATTCTCGCTGGAAAAATACTGCTGGGAGCTCATGGACTGCAACCGCCATGATTGCCCGGCCTACGGCGATGTCCAGCGACGCTGCTGGTATCTGGCGGGAACTCTGTGTCCGAATTGCGGCGATAAAGAGTATCCCTTCAAGATGGAGAACTGTCGGCAATGTTCTGTTTTTAAGCATAACTTCGGTGATGAAATCCAGGACCTTGCCGAGGCGTTTGACGCCATGGCCGTCACGGTGAAAAAACATATCGAAGAGCTTACCGAGCAGGGAAAAACCATTGCCAGGCAGCAGGGACTGCTCAAGACCATTATGAATGTCACCCCGGACTTCATAACATTGCAGGATAAGGAT
>JBBRDD010000250.1:0-6526 GCA_038204235.1 Desulfobulbales bacterium | reverse complement strand
ACTCACGACCAGGTCATCGATCTGCTTGAGCGGGAAAAAATTGATTTTGCCCAAGTTCGCGAAACCCAGCCCTCCCTTGAAGATGTTTTTGTCAGCCTGCTCGGCAAGAGCGACCAGCGGACTCCAGAGGCTGAAAAGAGTGCGCAGATAGTAATGAATTCGGCGGCAGACATCGACACCGTGGCCGTGCAGGTGGAGCACCTGACCCGGCGCTTCGGCACCTTCACCGCCGTTGACGATGTCGCCTTTCAGGTAAAAAAGGGGGAGATATTCGGTTTTCTCGGGCCGAACGGCGCCGGCAAAAGCACCACCATCCGCATGCTCTGCGGGCTGCTCAGCCCCAGTTCCGGCACCGGGACGGTGGCCGGCTTTGATATCCTCAGCCAAACCGAGCAGATAAAACTGCATATCGGCTATATGAGTCAGAAGTTTTCCCTCTATGAAGATCTCACCGTCACGGAGAATATCGGTTTTTACGGCGGCATTTACGGTCTCGCCGGCAAGCGACTGGAACAGCGCCTCAACTGGGCGGTTGCGATGGCCGGCCTGCAGGACCATCGGACCAGCCTCACCTCCATTCTCAGCGGCGGTTGGAAACAACGTCTTGCCCTCGCCTGCGCCATATTGCATGAGCCGCCGATCATCTTTCTTGACGAACCAACCAGCGGCGTCGATCCTCTCAGCCGTCGACAGTTCTGGGACCTCATTTACTCAATGGCCGACCAGGGTATCACCGTCTTCGTCACTACCCATTACATGGAGGAAGCCGAATACTGCGACCGCATTGCCCTGATCTACGATGGAAAAATGATAGCATCCGGATCGCCGATGGAACTAAAGACCATGTTCATGCAAGACAAAATTATCGATTTGCGCTGTATCGATCCCCAGAGCCTGATTGCTCCACTGAAGGCCTTGACCGAGGTTCGTGATGCGGCACTTTTCGGCTCCGGCCTGCATATCGTTGCCCCTAACGATAAGACTGCCACAGCAGCAATCAGGCAACTACTTGCCGGCCGGGGTCTGGACGAGGACACCTTTGCCATGGAAACAATCCTGCCAAGCATGGAGGATGTCTTTATCTCGCTCATCGAAGAGGTGGACCGAAAAAAAGACAGCGAGGTTGCCAAACAATGAACTTCAGACGTCTCACCGCTGTCGCCCGCAAAGAATCCCTGCACCTGGTGCGCGACTGGCGGAGCCTGACTTTAGCCCTGGCCATTCCTCTGATCCTCATCCTGCTCTACGGCTACGCCCTCACCCTGGATCTGCGGCTGGTGCCGACAGTGGTCTGGGATCAGTCGCGTACTCCCGAGAGCCGTGAGTTGCTCAGTCTCTTTCAGAGTTCGCCTTATTTTGCCATCAAAGGTTTTCATGACGATTACCGTGGCCTGCAAAAAGAACTCGACCGGGGCAGCGCCATGGTCGCCCTGGTCATTCCCGGGGATTTTGCCGGAAAGGTGCAGGCGGCCAAGCCGGTAAAAATCCAGATTATCGGTGACGGCAGCGATGCCAACACCTCCAGACTGGCCATGGGGTATGCGGCTAATATCGGGACCATCTATGCCCTGGAAGTCGCTTCAGACCAGATGCAGCACAAAGGCCGGGGGGAGCTGAAGCAGCCAATGGAATTAATCCAGCGATCCTGGTACAACCCCGACCTGCGCAGCCAGAACGTGCTCATCCCCGGGATCATTGCCCTGGTCATGATTGTCGTCGCGGCGCTACTGACCAGTACCACTATCGCAAAAGAGTGGGAGACAGGGACCATGGAACAGCTGATCAGCACCCCGCTTCGCGGCCCCGAGCTGATCTTTGGTAAAGTCATCCCTTATTTCTGTATCGGCATGGTGGATGTGGCCATGGCCGTGGTGATAGGCAAATGGATCTTCAATGTGCCGATAGTCGGCAACGCCGCGCTGCTCTTTATTCTTTCCGCCTTTTTTCTGACCGGCGCCCTTTTTTTCGGAATGACGCTGAGTATTAAACTTAAATCCCAAGTCCTGGCCAATCAGCTGGCGATTATTGCCGGCTTTCTGCCGACGCTCATCCTGAGCGGTTTCGTGTTTGCTATCGAAAACATGCCGGTCCCCCTGCAGTTCCTCACCTATATTGTCCCTGCACGGTACTTCATTGCCATCCTGCGCGGCATCTATTTAAAAGGCATCGGCCTGGAAATACTCTGGCTCGACGCTTTATTTTTAGTGCTCTATGCGCTGCTGATGATAGTTATTGCCAATCGTAATTTTTCCTTCAAATTGGAGTAAAAGATGCTGCAACGCCTCTACCGCATGCTCATCAAGGAATTTTTACAGATGCTTCGCGACCCACGGATGCGGGTGGTTATTTTTGGCATGCCGGTTATCCAGCTGACCATCATGGCTTTTGCTCTGACCACCGATGTAACCGACATCCGCCTGGCAGTGCTGGACATGGATAAAACCCCGGCTTCAAGAGAACTGATCAGCGCCTTTACCGCCGGCAATTATTTCCGTATTACCAACAATCTGGTTTCCCAAAAGGAGATCACCCCCCTGCTCGACCGCAGTGACGTGCGGGCGGTACTGCAGATCCCGGCCAGCTTCAGCAAAGATATCCTCAATGAGCAGACGGCAGGAGTGCAGCTCATCACCGACGGCACCGACAGCAACAGCACCTCCATCGTCCTTGGCTATGCCGGGTTTATTGTCAGTGACTACAATGACAAACGATTAAAAGAACGGCTGGGCAGAAAAGGCACCACCATCTCACCGGTACAGATCTCAACCGAAAGCCGCGCCTGGTACAATACCAACCAGGAGAGCAAGTTTTATTATGTGCCTTCGCTGATTGCCACCATGCTCTATATCTTCAGCCTGCTGCTGACCAGTATCGGCATCGTCCGGGAAAAAGAAATCGGCACTATCGAACAGGTGATGGTCACCCCTATCCGCGGCATCGAATTTATCCTCGGTAAAACCATCCCGTATATGATCACCGGCTATATCACGATGTCGATAATGCTCATTGTCGCCTTTTTCATCTTTGGTGTCCATGTGCGGGGCAGCCTGCTGCTGCTCTATGGTCTGACCGGGATCTACCTTGCCGGCAACATGGGTATTGCCCTTATCATCAGCGGCAGTGCCGCGACCCAGCAGCAGGCTTTGCTCACCAGTTTTCTGATCCTGATGCCCTCGGTCATGCTCAGTGGCTTTATGTTTCCAATCAGCAATATGCCCGACCCGATCCGGTACGCCACCGTCATCAATCCGATGCGGTGGTATCTTGATATCCTGCGGGGAATTGTCATGAAAGATGTCGGGGTTTCCGCCCTCTGGCCGGCAATTGTTGCCCAAACCGTCTTGTCTGTCGCTTTTCTGACCCTTGCTATAAGCAGGTTTAAAAAGACGTTATCTTGAAAGCCCTTGCGATATCAGGCCTTCCACTTCACTCTTCCCACTCTTTGTTGTCGTAATGAGAAAATATACCGGATTGATAATATTGGGTACGCTCGTCTTTTACCTTATGAGCGTTGTGCTACCGCCAGTCCTGCCCGTGCCGACCTTTCTGGCATGGCTGGTCTGCCTGCTTACCTGGCAGACCCTTGGCAAGAGTGCAACCCGCCAGACTTTAGTGCTCTTATCAACCGGTGTTGCGGCCCTGTTCTTTGCCGCTACCCAGGGCATCTTTCTTGGCTGGAAGCAGATAATTGCCGTCAACCTCCCTCTGCTTGCCATGTTCGTTGCCGTGGCTTTTCTCACCCTTACAAATCGAGGCGTTGAAGACCCTGACCTGCCGCATGGCAGCAAAGCTGTGGTCACAACGGCAATCGGTACCCATCTGCTTGGCGCCGTAATTAACCTTTCGGTGCTCTTTGTGTTTGGTGATCGGCTGCAGAAAAGCGGCACCTTGAGCAAAGAACAGATGATTATTCTGGCCCGCTCGTTTTGTGCGGCAGCCTGGTGGTCCCCTTTTTTTATTGCCACCGGTGTGGCTCTCACCTATGCTCCGGGAATGCTCTGGCAAGAAACCCTGATTCCCGGAGCAATAATGAGTGGTATCGCCATAACCTACTCTTGTTTTGAAGTGTGTTTTGTGAGAAAAACAGAATTCTCCGGGTATCCAATCAAGATTGAAAGCCTGACGGTTCCTCTCTTTCTCGCGACCTTCGTCATCCTCACCCATCATATTTGGCGTGACATCAGCGTACTGCATCTGATCTGCGTTATCTCACCGCTGGGCGCTGTTCTTTTTATGAAAGGCCGGCCAAGGATGGCAACCCTGCAAGACTTTATAGTCAACAGGATATCGTCGGTCAGCAGCCAGTTTACCCTGTTTCTGGCGGCAGGAGTATTTTCCACCGGTATAAAATCAATTATCCATGTGTATCCAGCCGTGTTCAGTCTTGCAGGCTCAAGTTTTACCCCCGTATTATTTGCCCTGGTCCTGGGCACGATGATCATCATCGGAATTATGGGTGTTCATCCGATCGTCAGCATCGCCATCGTCAGCCCACTGCTGCTGCCGCTCAATCCCGACCAGTCGCAACTGGGATTTCTATTTCTCTCCAGCTGGGCTATCTCAACCGGCAGCAGCCCCTTATCGGGTGTAGGGCTGGCCCTGGTGAGCAGGTACCATGCCTCGCCTCGAACAATAATAGAGAGCAATTGGCATTATGCACTTGCGATGTGGGCAGTTGCCTCGGTAATGAATATTGTCTTCTTTTGATAGGGGGATAACGGCATGATCAGAACAATCGATACGGAAAAAAAAACGATTAAACTGTGGCTGGAAGACATCGACCACGATACCCTGGAGCAGGCCAGAAATCTGGCCAATCACCCTTTTGTATATCATCATGTGGCAATAATGCCGGACGCCCACGTCGGTTACGGCATGCCGATCGGCGGGGTGGCGGCAACTGAAGATGTCATCATCCCCAATGCGGTGGGCGTCGATATCGGCTGCGGCGTATGCGCGGTACAGACCTCATTGCATCATCTGGCGCGACCCCAGCTGAAAAAAATCATTCAGGCGGTTCGACAGGCCATACCTCTTGGCTTTAAGCATCATACGACGGCACAACCCCACGAAAAGATGCCCCGCCTCAGGGGGACGCTCACGGAAAAAGAGATGCCAGTGATCCACCGGGAGTATGGCAATGGACGGCTGCAGCTCGGCACACTCGGTGGTGGAAACCACTTTATCGAACTACAGCGAGGGGATGACAATTGCATCTGGCTGATGATCCACTCCGGCAGCAGAAATATCGGCTACCAGGTGGCGGGCCATTATAATCGGCTGGCTATTGCTTATAACCAGGCCCATGGGACAAAAATTCCGCCGAAATGGCAGCTCGACTGTCTCCCGATGCAATCTGATGCCGGCCAGAATTATCTGCGGGAAATGCATTACTGCGTCCAGTTCGCGGCAGCTAACCGCCAGGCGATGATGCATAAAGTCAGCGAGATCCTGCTCGATTTCGAACCATCGGTTACTTTTTCTCCGGCCCTTGATGTCGCCCATAACTATGCATCGCTGGAGGACCATTTCGGCAAAAAAGTCTACGTGCACCGGAAAGGGGCAACCAGGGCGGCAGCAGGACAGGCAGGAATCATTTCCGGTTCTCAGGGGAGCACCAGCTATATCGTGCGTGGATTGGGCAACCGGGAAAGTTTTTGTTCCTGCTCACACGGAGCGGGCAGAAAACTCGGCAGAAAACAGGCCCAGCGACAGCTCGACCTGCAAGAGGAGATTCGTCACCTCGAACAGCAGGGCATCGTCCACTCCATCCGTCATAAAAAAGATCTCGATGAGGCAGCCGGGGCCTATAAGAATATCGACGAAGTGATGAACAACCAGAGAGACCTGATTGAGATAGTAACAACACTCAAACCACTAGCGGTGGTGAAGGGGTAAATATCTGCTCGGTCTGTTCCGGGTAGAAACACCAGTACCCCGGCACTCCCCCCATAGCTCCTGACATTAAGATTTCCCTCATCCGGTTCCTAGCCCGCATTTCTCATGACCATTGTAACAGACCATTGGAAAATGGAATAAAACCATATAGAATGTGCTCGTTGTTCCAATCTCTCCGGTCCTTAAGACTCCCTACCGCCAGAACGGTGGAAGGCAGCCCGGCCAACAGACAGTATCAGGCAGGAGAAGCAGGCATGTGGCCCCACCTCTTTCGTAACAAAAAGAATCAGCCCGCAAGCGGGGCACAGGAAATTGATATCTGGCGGGTCAAGGCTCTTTTCAATAATTTCAGAAAGATCCTTCAACTCAACACCCTGGTATTTGAGCAAATCTCAGTCATGGACCGCGCCCTCGGTGGAGAATATATCTTCGACCGAAACTTTCTGGAAAACTCGGTTCGGACCATTGCCAGTCATGTGCACCACGTTACCTACAATCTTAATGCTTTAACTAATAATGGTTATGTACCGCTTTATGACCGGTATCAGGAGATCCGGGTCATTCTCGACGACATCCTTGCTGGCAACACCAAAGCCCTCTCCTGTCCGCCTGTTCTCCCCCTAGATTC
>JBBRDD010000249.1:0-6571 GCA_038204235.1 Desulfobulbales bacterium | reverse complement strand
GTGATTGACGGACAATGGCTTCTCTAATTTGATAATAAGTAGCAGACTGTATATCGTGAAAGAAAAAATACCAGCAATTTCTCCTCTTGTCGACCAGTTTTCCCGGACCATATCCTATCTGAGATTATCTCTGACCGATCGCTGCAACCTCCGTTGCTCGTACTGTATGCCCGGTGTCCCCGGGGAGACCGAAACCGCAACCGGCAATGTTAAGACGGGTATATTTCTTGCCCATAGTGACCTGCTCAGTTATGAAGAATTGCTGCGAGTCGTGCGGCTGGCAGTTTCCATGGGTATGAATAAATTACGTCTGACCGGCGGAGAACCTCTGGTCAGAAAGGGCATCCTGACTTTTATCCATCAACTTTCACTGCTGGATGGTCTGGAACAGGTTCGGTTAACCACGAACGGAGTGCTGCTGGCTGACTATGCTGAAAGGCTTTATGCCGGTGGTATTCGCCATATAAATGTCTCTCTCGATACCATGCAGCCGGAAAAATTTAAAAAAATAACCGGATACGATTATTTTGCTAAAGTATGGCAGGGGCTGCAGGTGGCTAAACAGATAGGTTTCCGTATAAAACTTAATGTTGTCGCAATGAAAGGTGTCAATGACGATGAATTTCAGGATTTCGGCAGATTGGCTCTGGAAGAGCCATTTCAGGTAAGATTTATCGAGTTTATGCCCGTTGGTTCCCAGAACAGCTGGCAGAAAAACCAGTTTATCAGAGCGGAAGAAATTAAATCGCGTATCGCCGAACTTGGAGTGCTGACGCCATTTCATAAAGAGCATGGGGAAGGGCCGGCCCGAATGTTCGATCTCCATTCTGCCGATAAAAGAAAGGGTGCTGTCGGATTTATCAGTCCAATAAGCCACCATTTCTGTGGTCAGTGCAACAGGCTCAGGCTTACCTCAGAAGGAAAGCTTCGCGCATGCCTGCTCAACGACAGTGAGACCGATCTGAAGTCATTGCTGCGCGGGGGGGCTTCCGACCAGGATATTATTGACAGTATACGGCAAACCATCCTCAATAAACCGCAAGGTCATACCTTGCAGGACGACCTTACGGCAACAGAGCACCGGTCATGTGGTGGACGGATGTCACGAATCGGAGGTTGATGAATCACCCTGAGGATAGGAACCCAACCATTCGAAATACGAACACATTGATTTAAGAATATCACAGCCCCGTCGTATCTTGTCATCCTCAATATGGCCGAGCATATCCAGAAAAAACAAATACTTCCACTGCTTGCCTTTGATGGGGCGGGATTCTATCTTGGCCAAATTGATATCTTCTTCAGAGAGGGCGGAGAGGACGTCATTGAGTGATCCGGGGCGATCCATCAGGCCAATCAGCAGCGACGTTCTGTCCTGTCCGCTTCGTGAAGGTGACTTTTTGCCGATTACTAAGAATCTGGTTGTGTTGCCTCGATAGTCCTCAATACCTTGGACGACAACCTGAAGTTCGTATGTTTTTATGGCGAGAGACGAGGCGATTGCCCCAATGTTGGGGTTGTTGGCTGCCATCTGCGCAGCGGCCCCGGTGGAAAAGACCGGCAGGGTGGGTGTTGCCGGAAGATGTTTGCGCAACCACTCGCGGCACTGGGCAAGGGGCTGTGCATGGGAGGCAACGGTCTGGATGTCCTCCATGTTTCCTGATCGGCAGACGAGATTATGGCTTATTTCAAGCTGTAATTCGCCACAAATCTGCACCTTGTATTTCATAAAACAATCAAGCGTTGAAAACACCGCACCTTCAATGGAGTTTTCCACCGGAACAATGCCATATCTGGTTCTTCCTTTTTCCACTTCGGCAAAAACATCCTCTATGGTTTCCATAGCTTTATAATCAGCCGAATGACCAAAGTATTTCACCCCGGCAAGATGGCTGAAAGTTGCCTCCGGACCTAAAAAAGCAACCTCGGCTTTTTTCTGGGACAGTCTGCAGGTCGTAATTATTTCATGAAAAATTGATTTGAGGGCGTCCGGCGGGAAGAGGTCATTGTTATCTTTTAACAGTCTATCGTAAATCTGTCGCTCCCGGAGAGGGTCCCATTTGGCCCTTTTTTCGCCATCTTTAAGGCGTCCGATTTCTCTTGCACATGCCAGGCGTTCCTTGAGCAAAGCGAGGATTCTGTTATCTATTGAATCTATCGTGTCACGAACCGAACCTATCATTTTTTTTTGCTCAATTTCCATACAGCTCCTTGCTTAGGCAATGGGAAAGAATTTTCTGAGGTTTGCTCCATTCAGCGCAAATAAACTAGGTCAAAGAAATTACTATGTCAAGGCGCAAAAGAGAGCTATAGTAGACTTTTGAGTCAGGACTATAGGACGTATCAGAGTATTGTATAACTTGACAGCATATTTAGTGCCCTGCAAATTGTTTTCTTTGTTTATTTGTAAAAAACAAAATGTTTCAAGATAGTTATTTCGCTTATTTCCCTTTTTTCGGGATTATATTTAAATCAAAAATAGCAGGAATCAAATGAGTGAAAAGAAAATACAGAAAACCTATGAGGAAATAAATGCCCGGATAAAAGCCGGTGAAGCGGTTGTTGTCACTGCCGAAGAAATGGTCGACATTGTCAAGAAAGACGGTCCGGAAGGGGCGGCAAGGAAAGTTGATATTGTCACCACAGGAACGTTTGCCCCCATGTGTTCTTCCGGCTTGTTTTTTAATTTCGGTCAAATGACACCTACCATTAAAGCCTCACAGGTCTGGATAAACAAAGTTCCTGCGTATGCAGGTCTCGCGGCAGTCGATGCATATCTTGGTGCTACTGAGCCGGCTGAAGACGATCCTTTGAATAAAATATATCCGGGTGAGTTCAGGTATGGTGGCGGCCACGTAATAGAAGATCTGCTGCGCGGGAAAAGACTTTTGCTGGAGGCCAAAGCATACGGAACCGACTGTTATGCGGCAAAAAAAATGAAAAAAGAGGTCGGCCTGGAAGACCTTCCCTATGCGCTGCTTTGTAATCCTCGAAATGGCTATCAGAATTATAACTGTGCTGTGAATTTGTCGAACAAGGCTGTGTATACTTATATGGGTATGCTGAAGCCGAATTGCGGCAATGCTAATTACTGCAGTGCCGGTGAATTAAGTCCTCTTCTTAACGATCCCTATTATAAAACCATCGGTGTCGGTACGCGGATTTTTCTTGGCGGCAGCTATGGCTATGTTACCTGGCAAGGTACCCAGCATAATCCTCATGCACCCCGGCACAGCAACGGCGTGCCCGTCAAGCCTGCCGGCACCATCATGGTGCAGGGTGATTTGAAACGGATGAGTGCTGAATGGTTGCGAGGGGTATCCATTCTTGGTTATGGCAATTCTCTGGCTGTGGGACTGGGCATTCCCATTCCCATCTTAAACAGTGAACTTGCTGCACATACCGGGGTCTCCGATGCTGAAATTTTTACCCAGATAGTCGATTACGGCCATGACTATACCAACGGCATAGGCAGAAGCTACGGGCAGGTCAGCTATGCCCAATTGAAATCAGGTGAAATTGAAGTAAATGGTAAAAAAGTAAAAACTGCCCCTTTGTCGAGTATGGTTAAGGCTCGGGCAATTGCTGAAATTATTAAAAAAGATATATCCGAAGGAAGGTTTCAACTGAATAAACCGGCGGAACTTTTACCGGATGGTCAGGGGTGAGAACCTTATAAAAAGTAAAAGTAAAACGAAGAGATGAGTATCTTGAGAGGTTGTTGCACAAGGAGTGGTGTCTTGGTCGGTTTCTGACTATATATATAGTATACCAAAAGCCTGCCAAAATATTGCCACGAATGAGCTTGTAATGTTTACACCGCTCATCAACGTTGATTAGCGGTGTAATGCATAATTGTTGGTTCCGCGTGAAGTTGAAACTTATTCAGATGAGTGCGATTTATTGCTTGATTCTGATTTCCGATTCAATTATGGTGCCTTGTAATGAGCGTATGACCCTGAATACAAAGGGTTGCGCCAATTTATTTTTTTTTGTCAAGAAGAGTTTCAAAAAATATTTTTTTGACAATACAAGAGAGTTTAGATAAATCGTCATTTTCAGGGAAAGAGGACAGTCGTTATCGTCTTCGTTAGATTTGCAAAAGAAAGATCAAGCAGGGAGGAATTCATGAACAAGAAGGAATTAATTGAGAGCATCGCAGGTGCAGCCGACATCAGTAAAGCAGCTGCAGAAAAAGCGTTGAACGGCACCCTTGCAGCGGTTGCCGAGAGTTTGAAGAAAGGCGATAAGGTTACTCTCGTCGGTTTTGGTACTTTCTCTGTTTCAAAGCGTGATGCTCGTCAGGGCAGAAATCCACAAACAGGGAAAACCATCGAAATTCCAGAAAAGAAAGTTGTCAAGTTCAAGGCTGGTAGCAAATTGTCTGAGACTGTCAATTAATTCTGATTATTCATGAATCATCGATACGGTAACTGTTAATATGCACTGAGTGCCTTGAAAATCTATTTTTTGTTTTTACACCTCAAATGAGCGCTAGCCTCTAGAAAGGCAATGAAAAGAAGAAATTTCTTTTATATCAAGGTACTTTCCCGTGATTATTGAGGTAACACCAAGATCATTCCACGAGGTTGCATTGGCTGAATGAGTACATTGCAAGAAAGTATAGCATGATATAAGTATTGCACTTTCAGGCAAAGTGACAGTGTTACTGAGCATATTGATAGTAAGAGTCTCGCAAAAAGGCCGTTCCTCCTCAGGAACGGCCTTTTTATTTTTTCGGTTGATAACGGTTGACAGTCAAGTTTGTCGACAGGTATCTTGCTTTGTCAGCTTTATTCGAGAAAATCTGGTGACTGGTGGATTACACGTAAATCTAGAAATTATTACACATTATTGTATATTATAAACAAGAGAACTCTAATGAAATCTTTTGACGAACTGCTAGAAGAAGCAACTCGCATACATGGGCATGTCTGTGCCGGTCAGGTTATTGGGGTGCGCATGTGTATGTTGGCACTTTCGTACCTGAAGATATACGATCCCAAGGGCGCCGACCGAAAAAAGTTGTATGTATTTGTTGAAATTGACAGATGTGCAACGGATGCAATACAAACTGTTACTGGTTGCAGTCTGGGGAAACGATCAATGAAATGGGTCGATCATGGAGTTATGGCGGCAACTTTTGTCAATCTTGAATCGAAAGAAGCAGTCAGGGTGACCGCCCTTGAAGAGTCTCGAGAACTTTCTAAAAAATACTGTAGTGACGTGTTCGATAAATATGACCGCCAGCTTCAGGCGTACAAGGTCATGCCGGAAGAAGAACTCTTTCGCATTGAAGCTGTTAGCGTGAATATTCCAGAAGAAAATATGCCTGGGAGACCGCTTAAGCGAGTCAGGTGTGAAAAGTGCCTCGACTGGGTACAGGATAAAAGAGATGTTCTGATTGACGGTATGGTGCTTTGCCGGAGTTGTGCCTATGGGCGCTATTATACGTTACTTAACGAATCGAATGTTTGATCAGATGAGGTAAATTGCAATGGTTGTGACTCTTTTGGATTATGGTGCCGGCAATGTTCGCAGTGTAAGAAATGCTCTTTGTGAACTTGGCCATACTGTAGAAAATGTTAAAAATGCTGAAGATATTATAACTGCAGAGAAAATAATATTTCCAGGAGTTGGCAGTTTTGGACTGGTCATGCACCGATTACAGGAGAGCGGCTATGTTGAACCCCTGCGGCAAAGGATAAGAGAGAATAAACCATTTTTAGGGATATGTGTTGCCCTGCAGGCCTTGTTTGAAGGAAGTGAAGAATCCCCTGGCGTTCCCGGTCTCGGCATCATTGCCGGGCAGGTTGTACGGTTTGCGGAAACGGAACTGTCCATACCGCAGATTGGCTGGAACGGCATAAGACTTCAAAAAGAATCGAAACTATTCAGAGGATATAAAGACGAAAAGTTGTACTTTGTCCACTCGTACCACGCCCCTGTTAGCCAGGCAACGAAAGACTGGGCGCTCGCACTCACTGATTATGGTTATCCATTCGTCTCGGCAGTTGCAAAGGGCAATGTCAGTGCCTTTCAATTCCATCCTGAAAAAAGTGGTAAAGCCGGTCTGAGAATACTGAATAATTTTCTGACATCCGAGGAAAATCAAAGGCCTGTTGTCGTCAATAGAGACAGGAATAATGATGGGAATCAAACGCATATCGCCAAGAGAATCATTGCCTGCCTCGATGTCCGCAGTAACGATGCCGGTGACCTTGTGGTGACCAAAGGTGACCAGTATGATGTGCGCAATAATGGTGAGGTGAGAAACCTTGGCAAACCGGTGGAATTGGCCAAAAGATATTATGAAGAGGGCGCCGACGAGATAACTTTTCTCAATATCACCGGTTTTCGCGACTTTCCCATGCAGGATCAGCCGATGATCGAGGTGCTGGAAAAAACATCTGAAAATGTGTTTGTTCCGTTGACTATAGGTGGCGGCATCAGGGAATTTAGCGATTCCGAGGGAACTTCCTATACTTCTCTGGATGTTGCCTCGGCATATTTTCGTTCCGGGGCTGACAAGGTATCTATTGGTAGCGATGCCGTTTATACCGCGCTTGAG
>JBBRDD010000248.1:0-6644 GCA_038204235.1 Desulfobulbales bacterium | reverse complement strand
AGTAAAAAAAATCTCTCATTTCAGGGTGGAAACTACTTAGCTATCTTTAAATTGGACTTTTCACGAGTTTATCAATATTGCATTGCCGAACAAGATATTATAATAGGCAACAAAAGAAAAGAGTTCTCCAGCGATGTGCTGTAATCTCTTTTTATTTATTGCTGCGGGCGTCCAACCGAGGCACCGGTTATAACTGACATAACCAATATTATCAATATCTTAGTTATCAAAAACCATGAAAAAAATAATTATCATATCCACAACTCTTGAGAATAAGGCCGATGCGCAGCGTATTGCCGAGTTGTTCCTTGAGCGTAAACTGATTGCCTGCGCCCAGATATCAGGGCCAATCACCAGTCTCTACCGATGGAAAAAAGTGACTACCTCTGCAACCGAATTTTCCTTAAGCCTAAAAACAACAGTACCCTGCACCGAAAAGGTTAAAGCACTGTTGTATCAGGAACACCCCTACCAGCTGCCGGAAATAATTGTCCAGGAAATAGACCATTCCAGCCCGGAATATTCCCAATGGATCCATGAAGAAGTGCAACAATGACCGGACAACATAAAGCAGGGGGATACAGAAAAAGGAAAATAGGCGAATACGTTTGTCATTGCTGCAAAAAAAAACAGGAATTCTGCTATAGTTGCCCCTGTGGTTTTATGATTTGCAAAGACTGTTTCGAAGAAAACAAATGGGGCATCAGCAATGGCCCAACATGGATATGTCCGGACTGTGAACGTATCCGCATGATGTAGCCGTTTCAGAACAACATGCACCCGACACAGCCGTATATGACTGTTGCGCATTCCCCAGAAATACAATATTATACCTTGTTATTTTAAATCTTTTCAAGGTCATGGGTTGCTCGAGAATGAATGTATCTACACACACTTACGATGAAAGCAAAATAAAAACACTCAGCTCTCTGGAGCATATCAGAAAGCGCCCTGGTATGTATATCGGTCGGCTGGGGGATGGTTCGAATCCAAGCGACGGCATCTATATCCTTCTCAAAGAGGTGGTGGATAATGCCGTTGACGAATTCATAATGGGGGCAGGAAAGAAAATCAACATCTCCATTCATGAAGACGGTTCCGTGCAGGTAAGAGATTTCGGCCGGGGAATCCCACTGGGAAAAATAGTCGATTGTGTGTCGACTATCAATACCGGTGCTAAATACAATACCGATGTTTTTCAATTCTCGGTTGGCCTCAACGGAGTAGGCACCAAAGCAGTTAATGCACTTTCTGATGTTTTTAGCGTAACATCCTATCGCGACGGAAAATTTGCATCTGCTGTCTTTAACAGCGGAAAACTCATCGAGCAGAATGAAGGCGACACAGCGGAAAAGAACGGCACCCAGATTGACTTTTCACCGTCCAAAGAAATGTTTCCCAGTTTTACGTTTGATTTTTCATTTGTCGAGAGCCGCTTATGGCGATATGCCTATCTCAATGCCGGATTGAAAATATATCTCGACAAAAAACTCTTTTACTCATCCAGAGGTCTTCTTGACCTGCTCGACAAAGAACTCGACGGGGCTGGCCTCTATACGCCAATTTACCATCAGGACCCTACGCTCGAATTTGCCTTTTCGCATACTGATTCTTTTAGCGACTGCTATTACACCTTCGTCAACGGAACCTATACCAATGAAGGTGGAACCCACCTGTCTGCTTTTAGGGAGGGAATTCTTAAAGGGGTTAATGAGTTTTCCGGTAAAAAGTTCGTCAACACAGATGTTCGTGACGGTATTGTTGGCACCCTGGCCATTAAAATAAAAGATCCTGTTTTCGAGTCACAAACCAAAAACAAACTGGGTAACACCGAGATACGATCCTGGATTGTCAATAAAGTGAAAGACGCTGTTTCCAGTGCACTTTATAAAGACACTGAATCGGCCCAGATGTTGATAGATAAAATTCTCCGCAATGAAAAGGTGCGCAAGGAACTGCAGAGCGTCCGCACCGAAGCTCGTGCCAATGCCAAAAAAATTGCTTTTAAGATTGATCAGTTAAAAGACTGCAAACATCATCCTTCAAGAACAAAACCCTCTGTAGAAGGCCAGGAAAATATGGTGTTTATCACTGAGGGACAATCTGCAGCCGGCTCTATTATCTCATCCAGAGACCCATTCACCCAGGCAGTTTTTTCCTTAAAAGGAAAACCCCTGAATGTCTTTGGCCAAAAAATGACCACGCTCTATAAAAATGAAGAAATGTATGCCCTGATGCGAGCCCTCAATATCGAAAACTCTATCTCCGATGTCAGATTCGACCAGGTCATTCTTGCAACAGATGCAGATGTTGATGGCTTACATATCAGAAACCTGCTGCTCACTTTTTTTCTGCACTATTTTGAGCCCCTCGTTAAACTCGGCCATATATTTATTCTGGAGACCCCCATCTTCAGAGTCAGAAACAAGCAGGAAACCATCTACTGCTACTCCGAACAGGAAAAAATAGCCGCCACAAAAAAGCTCAGTGGGCCGGGCAACAAGGGTTCCATGGTAGAAACCACCCGTTTCAAAGGATTGGGGGAAATCTCCCCCAAAGAATTTAAGCAGTTTATCGGCCCCGATATTCGCTTAAAGAGCGTTACCCTGGACTCCTTAAGTGAAGTCGCCAAGGTTCTTTCGTTTTATATGGGCAAAAACACTCCGATGCGCCGTCAGTACATTATGGAAAATCTGGTCATTGAAAACTGATGGCGTCGTGAAAATTTTTCATCTACTTCATTGTTCACCCTTAGGGTGCAATTTATCTATTATTACGACGTCCTTTATAACGCCGTAATAATAGATAAATTGCACTTTTCGTTGAGGAAGCTTTTTTACTTAGCTATCCTTAAATTTTAGTTTTCGAATAGATCAAAATTAGTCTCAGCTGGTTGATATTTTTTTTACATACCCAAAGAGTAGAATCTAAATTTTATCGTAATGAACATGGACACAAATCTCGGCAAACTTCATCAGCTGTTCGACAAGAATTTTCTTGAATACACTTCTTATGTTATTCGCGAAAGAGCTATCCCTTCCGTTGAAGACGGCCTGAAGCCAGTTCAAAGGCGTATCCTGCAGACGCTTTTTAATATGGAAGACGGTCGTTTTCACAAGGTGGCCAACCTGGTGGGGGAGACAATGAAGCTGCACCCCCATGGCGATCAGTCGATATTTGCCGCTCTCGTCAATCTCGCCAACAAGGGATTCTTGATTGAAAGACAGGGTAATTTTGGAAATATTTACACCGGAGACAGGGCCTCTGCAGCTCGATATATCGAATGCAGGCTTTCACCGCTCGCCAAGGAAATCCTTTTCAATAAAGATCTTACCGAATTTGTCGACTCCTACGACGGAAGAATGCAGGAACCGGTCACGCTTCCGGCGAAACTCCCGCTGTTGTTGCTCATGGGTGCAGAAGGTATCGCAGTTGGCATGGCGACAAAAATTCTGCCCCACAACTTTTGCGAACTCCTGGAGGCGCAGAAAAAAATCCTCCGCGGGGAAGAGTTTGTTCTCTACCCCGACTTTCCGCAAAAGGGGTTGGTCGACGTCAGCAATTACGATAACGGTAACGGAAAAATTCGATGTCGCGCCAAGATAGAAGAACTCAATGAGAAAACTATCGTTATAAAGGAAATTCCCTATACCACCACCACTCAATCCCTCACCGATTCGATTGAGAAAGCCGCCAAAAACGGCAAGATAAAAATTATCTCAATTAACGATTATACTGCTGAAAACGTCGAGATAGAAATAAAGCTGGCCAGAGGAGTCTATGCCAACGAAACGATCAAGGCCCTTTATGCCTTTACCGACTGCGAAGTCCCGATCACCCCAAACCTCACGCTAATAAACGGCACAAACCCGGAAACATCGACGGTTAGCGAGGTTATCAGATCGAACACGAAGAAGTTAACTGCTGACCTGCAGCGGGAACTGGAAATTGACCTGGCAAGAAATGAAGATAAACTGCATGCCAAGCTGCTCGAACAAATATTTATCGAAGAACGATTGTATAAAAATATCGAAGAAGAAACAAGCTACAAAGCTGTCCTGCAGAGTGTAGAGACTTCTCTCCTCGCCTATAAAGACAAGCTTATTCGACCGGTCACTAAAGAGGACATCGAAAGACTTCTGGAGATAAAGATTAAGCGTATTTCCCGCTTTGATATCAATAAGCAGCAGAAAGAAATCAACGAGATACGAAAAAACATGAAGGATATTCGTAATTCGTTAAAGGATATGGTTGGCTTTTCAATCTCATTTCTCGATAAACTGCTTGAAAAATACGGCCACCAATTTCCGAGATTGACTGAAATTACCAGTTTCTCAGAGGTAAGTTTTCGCAAAGCAGCTCTTTCCAATCTCCATGTCCTGTATCATCGCAAATCCGGTTTTATGGGCACTTTGATAAAAGAAGAGGAGGATCCCAAGGAAGATATGAGCGTAACCTGCTCGGAATATGACCGCCTTTTCCTCATTTTCAGCAACGGGCTCTACAAAATTATTCCGGTTACGGAAAAACTGTATGTCGGACAAGATCTCGAATGGTTTGGCATTATAGAGGAAAAGACTATTTTCAATCTTATCTATCGGGATGGGGCGGAGAATTTCGCATACGTCAAGCGCTTTGAGACACCGAGCTTCATCCTGGAAAAAGAGTACCGACTGTTTCCTGAACATAAAAGATCAAGAATCCTGCTCTTAACATTCGGCGAAGGTAATTTTGCCAAAATTAACTTGATGCCTTCAGCAAGGGCTCGGATTAATAGTCTGGAAATTGCTTTCGACGATTATCTCATCAAGAATGCGGCAGCCAAAGGGAAGCGGGTGTCCACGCGTGTGGTCCGGAGGGTTTCTCAATCGTCAGGCATAAATATCGAACCGGTAAAACAAAACCTCCCTCTGCCAGGACTTGATAGCGTCCTAAAAAAAAATGAGACGGAGGTTGACCCAAGCCTATCGAAGGATCAGGAAGAAACAAACAACTAGAAATATTATTTTAGAATTACAAGAAGATGCCAGAGAACATTAATGTTATTTCTCTACTTTTCCCTGCAGTGAATGCTGACCGGCAAAAAATATCCTGGCATTGACAATATCTCCCGGGACAGAGGAGAGGGGTGCTGTAAAATGGACTATATGGTTGGTCTCTGTTCGTCCCTTTGCCCCAGTCGTATCATTTTCTTCGATCATCACCTTTTTTATCGTTCCAAGATACTCTCTGTTTCGTTCAAGACTGATCTCGTCCTGTCTTTTCTGAAAAAGGGCTAACCTGGCGGACTTCACGTGCTCCTCAACTTTATCCTCGAATTGACTGGCCCTGGTCCCGGGTCTATCGGAATACTTAAAGGAAAACGAACCATGGAACCTCACAGTTTCCAGCAGTTCCATCGTTCCGGCAAAATCCTCATCAGTCTCCCCGGGAAAACCAACGATAACGTCGGTAGTAAGGGCTATTTCGGGACAATACTCATGTAGTTTGTCAACTTTCTCCAAATACTGGGCGACACTATATTTGCGATTCATCCTCTGCAATGTACGATCGGAACCAGCCTGAACTGGAAGATGGAATTGTGCGCAAAGATTTTTAATATCCCTAAAACATCGCATAAGCTCATCAGTAAGGTCTTTAGGGTTTGAGGTGGTAAATCGCAAACGCGCAAGTCCACTAATTTCAGATACTTCCTTGAGCAAATCGGCAAAATTGGAGTTTTCGTTATTCGGGTCAACCTGATTGGTTCTACCGTATGAATTTACATTTTGCCCAAGCAGGGTAATCTCCTTGACTCCAGAGTCCATTAAAACTTTAACTTCGTCAATTATGTCCTTAACCTTACGTGATACTTCTCGTCCTCTGGTGTACGGGACAACGCAATAGGTACAATAATTATTACACCCCTGCATGATGGTGACAAATTTTTTAAATGGTGCTGGCAGAGGAGGGGAGGTGGCTGAAAAAGAGCTCCCCGGCAAAGATATTTCCGGTAAGAATCTGGGAATATCGTAGTCATTCTTCAATCCCGTAACCACTTGACTCCCTTGGGATACGCTTTTTTCCAGCAAGGCGCCGAGATCGTAGATATTCTGAGTTCCAATAACCAGGTTAACATGAGGCATTCTCTCAATGATGCGAGCACCTTCCTGCTGGGCGACACAACCGGCCACGCAGATTTGCATATCCGGTCTTTTTTCCTTAATTTTACGGAGATATCCAAGCATCGACATGACTTTCTGCTCGGCTTTGGCACGAATAGAACATGTATTAAGGATAACCAGGTCTGCAGCGTACATGTCCATGCCTTCGATGTAGCCATAACCTGCAAGGGATTGGGACATAATCTCAGAATCCCTTTCGTTCATCTGACAGCCAAACGTCTTGATAAAAAATGATTTTTGTTCCATACTTCTTAACTCTTAATCCTCAACTAGAATTCTATTTGATTTTACTAAAGATGCTGCAAGACTGCCCAGAAGCCCAAAAAGATCGCGGGCCATTTCATGAGGATATCGCAGGACGACAATCCCATCAGAACTGTGATAACTTGATAATATTGCAAGGTTATCATATCCTTCAAGGATAAATTTCAAATAATGAAACCTGTCTGGTGATATCCGTAAGTAAACCTCGTTCAATTT
>JBBRDD010000247.1:0-6797 GCA_038204235.1 Desulfobulbales bacterium | reverse complement strand
CAGGTCGAATGCAATGCTGAAACATTGGTTTGGAGTTCGTCGATGGATACGAATTGCATGAGGAGCCGTGTACGGATCCGTACGCACGGTTCTGTGGGCAGACGGGAGCTTCACAGCTCCCTCTGACCCGATAGCATCTGGGGCCTGGCGGGGCGGATTAGCACCTCATTGCTTTTCATATTCACCTCGCATTACTCTCTCCATCGCTTTGTAATAATCGTTTTGGATCTTTAAATTCGAGAGCCTGCTGTAGCGCATGGTTGTTTCAATCCTTTTATGTCCTAAAAGTTCCTGGATAATTACCAGATCTGATCCAGCGTTAAGGAGTTGACTTGCCATCGTGTGGCGTAATCGATGACAGGAAATTGAGACTCCACTTTCCCTTGAGTAATATTCCATCCGTTTCTGAATACCTCGAACAGAAAGAGGTTTACCCTTATGTAGGCCTTTTTCTACAAGAAAGACCTTGTCCTCTTTGGTCGACGGTCGTACTTGAAGATACGCGGCCAGAGCCTCGGCAGCATCGTTACTGATATAGGTTATTCTGTCTTTAGCACCTTTTCCATTCCTCACAATTATTTGGTTTCTTTGGTAATCAATAGCAGACAACTCCAGGCCTGCAGCTTCCGCCACTCTCAGGCCACAACGCAGCATAAGCATAAATAGAGCTCGATCACGCTTTTTCTTGATTACAGCCAGAAACCTATCCAGTTCACTCTCCCTGATATCCCGGGGAAGTGGTTTAGGCTGGCGAAGAGCCATCCCTGGACTGACGGGGTTAGTGATCATCCTTCCTTCTTCCTTGGCTAGATAAAGGTAGAAGCCCCGAATAGCAACTAATCGCTCGTTGATTGTCTTCGGTGCCAGGCCATTCTCCAGGAGCAAATCGAGATACATCTTAACATGCGCTTTGGTGGCAATTTCTACCGGCACCGGAAGCCAGACCAGGTAGTGCTTCAATCTACTCAGATAACTTTTTGTGCTTTGCGTGGAGAAGTTTTTTCTCTTCAAATACCTTTTGTAATTGAGTATTGATGCGGTCAGGTTCATAATCCCTCCCTTTCTTGATACGATCCATTGCCCTAAAGTACTCCTGCTCTCTTGTCCGGTCTGCTAGCTTGGCATAACGCATTGTTATTCCGATTTCCTGGTGTCCTAAAAGCTGCTGCAGGACCTCAATACGCATGCCGGCATTGAGCATCTCAGTTGCGAAAGTATGGCGTAGACTGTGCAGGCTGTAACCCTTTCCCCTAAGACTTGCATCCTGAAGGGCATTGTGCATTATCCGCCAGGCTGTAGTGTAACTCAGCTGCCTTCCGGCACCACCTGAAAAAAGATATTCCGAGTTCTTGTTTCGAGAATATAACCACTGTTGCAGAGCATATTCTGCATCTTCGCTGTAATAAACAGCTCGTCCCTGGTAATTCTTTTCGCCCTGGTAGATCAGGATCTTTCGTTCGGAAAAAATGATATCGGATATTTTAACTTCCAGCAGTTCACCAATCCTCATCCCCGTTCTCAACAGCAGTAGTATCAAAGCTCGATCCTGGATATTGCTGATTGTTGCAAGGAGTAACTGTAAATCCTCGCCGGGTATTGCCCTAGGCAGGCTGTCGGGCTTTTTTAATTTAATCTTATGCTGTCTTATTGTGTGAGGAAGAACTTCTCGTTCAACAAGAAAGGCAATAAAGGCATAAAGCGCTTCCAAGTGGTGAATAATGGATTCTGTTTTTAGTCCACGATCTTGTTCGTTATCGACAAAAGAACTGATATTTTGGCGAGTTAAGTCGTAGATGGATTGATGTTTTTTGTCCAAAAAATCGAGGAACGAAAGTATGATACTGCTTGACTGTCTGATTGTGTGGACAGAGAGATTCTGTATATACTTGCCATAGATGTACTCAATAACCAAATCAGAGCCAGCAAAACCGCTTGCGGTAATGCGGCTACGCCATCGGTAAAACGTCTGGCGCTTACGACGAGGAAAGTCTTGGTTGTGGGAGGTGCCCACACAAGGCTGAGGGGATGTACATTCCTGGCAAATACCAGGAAAATGATGGTTCTGGAATAGTAGCTCTTTGTTTGGGAAAATTTCATTGGTCATCATCGTCTCCTTTTTCTTTATTTGAAAAAACAGAACGTTATGACCAGATTATAATATCATTTCACTGATCTATATTTTGTTACGTGGAGTACTTTCAAGTCTGCCTTCCGGATAAAGTAACAATCAACCCTTTTTCGTGGTAGAGAATTTTCAGATTATGTCTGCAGGGCACTTCAGCGAAAGTGTTAGGCCAATCGTAAGATCCCAAACAATATACGTAACAAATTCTCACGGCCTAAAGTTAAGATATTTCCAACGAATGTGGACAGGACAGGTGTTCACTTTGTCTCCGGACAATCAACTGCAATCTGAGCCTTCCACTCTGACTCAAATTGGCATTCTTGCTCCGGGGTTATTTGGAAACTTGGAATCTCCACTTTCTGTTCATTGCATGAAAAATCTTCCATGACCTTTATTGTCTGCTTTTTATCACAGAGCATCACGCTAAACATGTCATCCAGCATCCTTACTTGCATGCTGTAGGTTTTAAACAAAATTGATTCATCTTTTGCACATGATGGCAGTGAGCCACATTCCTCATCGACTATTTTTCTATAGCTCTCTGAGTCTAACATAGACTCAGGATAAGCATCGAGATGCCCAGCAACCTTTTGGTTGAGATAAGGCAGGAAGTTCAACATGGCTTCATCGGTAGTCCTGTCGTGTGGTTTTGATAGCATTGTACAGGAGGTGGACAATAGCGTTCCAATGACAATAATCAGAAATATCTGTTTCATGGTGATTTAAGCCTCTATCCAAAGATCAATTTTGCTTTCGTCTACGCCAGTATCGAGATTCCAGTCTTTGACTAAAGAGCTGGAGAGGCTATCGCCGTCTTGTATACTCCGGAAAATTTCTTTCCAGACAATAATAATCTGATCTACTGCCTGACTGAAAAGATCGTCGTAACGAATTTTCGGACCAAGCGGAACGGCTACCGCTTTGACATACTTCGTCAGCTCTACCTGGCTAATGTCAGCCAAAGGCACATATCGTGGAGCGTTAACTAGGTCCAGGACATGCCTGAAAATTGATTGATTATTTGCAGCAAAATCCACCCGAGCTTTATAGTTTTTATGCCAGGTGTCAGGGTCGATGGAGTCAAAAAAATCGACGGCGTTAGGATGAGCGACTTTTAATAACTCAGCCCAAAATTCACTTATATCAGGGTGCATTTTCTCCAAATTTTCAGGATCGGAACAGTCGTCAAGAATATTCAGGTATCCGAATGAATTTCTATCTCGAACCGCAGCCCTGCAAATATCTGTGCCAGTTTTTTTGTTGAAGATGTAAACATCCTGCACAACCTCGCACCGTGCATGTTCAGCATGAGTGAAAATATACGGACCGCGGACTATGCTATTTACGACTGGGTGGATATAAGAATCCGCAACCACATGACTAACATAGCCCGCGAACCAGGCAAGTCGGTTTTTGAAAGGATTGCCTCTCTTGTCCATTGATGAAAGCGCTCTGATACCCTCAAGGATGAAGCCGACTGTGTTTTCGTAATGCATCCTGTTGGCCCAGTTATGACCAATATGCAGAGCTTGATTCTCTAGGATATTTGTTAGATAGGGATAGTCAGGGCCCGTTGCACCCATAACTACAAAATGATTTTTCTGTTTAAGGACCCCAGGAAAATTTTCATGCCTACCAAGCCGTGTTATGGCCTCACGAGCTATAAGACAATGTGCGAACGTAGCTGGCATAATATCTCCTTTGCATTCCTTCACTATAATTGATGGACCAGCCACCAGTCCCTGGGGGGAGGCAAGTTTGCTCTTGACTCTTTTGTGCTGATTCAATGGCCCAAAAAGCTGATTCTCTCGGGAATATTTGTTGGATATACTATCACATTGTATCATTCAAAAATACCGCAAAATCAACTAGAAAAGGACAATACCAATATGCTGTTATGATTACAAATATCTTCTCTCGAAAAGGTTGAATTTGGGGTGGAGGATTTTATTCTTAAAATCCATCTCATTGTCCTGGGGTCGGAGTAAGGTCTTACTCTGTAGATAAGTCGGTATTACCGGAATTATTTTTGGAGCAGTCTCGGTAAAGTTGGTTTTAATTAAAGCAGCAGACAGCAGGCTACCACTGATGGTCCGTTTGTCGGTTTATTGCATCAGCATGAGTTGTACCAATCTTTGTAGGTGGCCATGTGTCTGTGTGGGTGCGCCAAATCCTTTACGGTGGTTTGTCTGATACTGGTACGAAAAAATCAAATTTATTTGAGCGTTGCCTAAAAAATTTGAATAGACGCGCCAGTAAAATATTGACGGCCTTTGCGAATTCTTTATAATACCCGCAAAGTGTTTAGTGGCTTAGAGATGATTATCTTATTTTACGTCCCTTGAAAGAGGGGTATAAGGAATCCTGCTCTCGTCGGGGTCGTTGTGTTATCCTCAGAATCGAATCCTTAGATCATTCCGAGCCGTGTCTATCCGCCAGGAGATTCTATGAACTACGTCAGTCACGCAACATGCATGATCTGCGGTAAAACATATCTAAAAGATCAGTTTGAGTATGTCTGTCCAGACCACGGAACCGAAGGGATCCTCGATATTCAATATGATTACGACGCCATAAAAAAAGTTTTTTCCAAAACGGATCTGGCGGCTTCTGCAGACCCTTCTATTTTTCGCTACAGACCATTGCTGCCGGTGGAACACGACTCTTTGGCCCCGACCATGGTTGTCGGCAACAGTCCTTTGCTTCAATTTGACATTCTTGGTAAAGAGCTTGGCGTGCGTCGTCTGCTTATCAAAGACGATGGCAGGCTGCCCACCGCATCTTTTAAAGACCGGGCAAGCACCATTGCTGTGGTCAAAGCGCAGGAACAGGAAGCCGGGGTGATCACCACCGCAAGCACTGGCAATGCCGCCGCCGCGCTCAGTGGAATCTGTGCCTCGGTGGGTCAGAAAAATGTAATTTTTGTGCCGGCCAGTGCCCCCCAGGCAAAACTTGCCCAGCTGCTCATGTTCGGCTCAATCGTCATTCTGGTTGACGGTACCTACGATGACGCCTTTGAACTCTGTCTGCAGGGTGCAGCTGAATATGGCTGGTATAACAGGAATACCGGGTTCAATCCCTATATGACCGAAGGAAAGAAGACCTGTGCCTTTGAAATATGCGAGCAGCTCGGCTGGCAGGCTCCCGATGCGATTTTTGTCAGTGTTGGCGACGGGTGCATTATCGGCGGCATCCATAAAGGGCTCAAGGATCTTCTGGCCCTGGGCTGGATTGACAAAATGCCAAGGCTTTATGGGGTGCAGGCAGAAGGCAGCAGTTATATGGCCCAGGCCTGGCGAGAGGGCGGGGATATTGTGACCAAACCGCCCATTGCCGCGCATACGGTGGCTGACAGTATCAGTGCCGGACTGCCCCGAGATCGGATCAAAGCACTGCAGGCGGTAAAAAATACCAATGGTGCCTATCTTACCGTCAGTGACGACCAGATTATTCGCGCCATTCCCAATCTTGCCGGAAAAACCGGAGTTTTTGCCGAGCCGGCCGGGGCTGCGACCTGGGCTGGCATGCAAAAAGCGGCAAACGAAGGGTTGCTGCAACCGCAAGAGACGGTGGTAATGATCAACACCGGCAGCGGTCTGAAAGATATCAACAGCGCCATGGATGCCGTCGGTCGTGTTGGTCTGCAATCTTTCAAGGTTGAACCGACTCTGGAAAATTTCAAGAAAATTGCCTCTAAACTTACTCTCTAAGCAGGAGATACAAAATGATAGATTTAACCATCTTTCCGGAACCGCTGAAAAGAAGCGTCGAACTGGCCCGTGAAAGAAACATAATTATACCGACCTTAAAGCAGCAGCGGGACCCGTCGCTGATCCCGGAAAAAATTGTGGCCAGGCTGAAAAATGTTGGCCTGTGGGACCTCGATCCGCTCAACCTGTTTCGCATCACCTGGCATAATGAACCCAAAGACGTTGGGGGCGGGTATGGCGATGTCAATTACCTCGAACTGCCGGAGAGTCTTACCGGAGTCAAAGCCAGGATCATCGCGGTGGTTGGCAAGTATTTTCCTACCGGTGCTCACAAGGTTGGCGCGGCCTTTGGTTGTCTGGTGCCGCGCCTGGTTACCGGCCAGTTTGATCCCTCCACCCAGAAGGCGGTCTGGCCGTCGACCGGCAATTATTGTCGGGGCGGTGCCTATGACTCGGCTCTTCTTGGCTGCGAATCCATTGCCATCCTGCCTGAGGAGATGAGCCGGGAGCGGTTTGAATGGCTACAGAATGTTGCCGGGGAAATTATCAAAACGCCGGGGTCTGAGAGTAACGTCAAAGAGATATTTGATAAATGCTGGGAGCTGCGAAAATCCGGACAGGATCTGGTTATTTTCAATCAGTTTGACGAGATGGGCAACTATCTCTGGCATCATGAAATCACCGGGCCGGCGATGCAGAGCGTTATCGAGAAAATTAAGAAGGCCGGCGATAAAGTGCGCGGTCTTGTCTCGGCAACCGGTTCCGGCGGCACCATTGCCTCGGGGGATTATCTGAAAAAACAGTATCCCGAGTGTAAGATAGTTGCCTGCGAGGCCCTGCAGTGTTCGACCCTGTTAAATAACGGTTTTGGTGCGCACAGGATTGAAGGGATAGGCGACAAGCATATCCCCTGGATTCACAACGCAAAAAACACCGATTTTGTCATTGCCATGGATGACAAT
>JBBRDD010000246.1:0-6808 GCA_038204235.1 Desulfobulbales bacterium | reverse complement strand
AAGCAGTCATTCCGGCTATTCCTCCACCCACCACAAGAGCTGTATGATTGACGCCAACAGATGCGGAGGTCACCGGCACCAGCAGCTTGGTTTTAGCAATGTTCATATTGACGATTTCTATCGCCTTATGCGTAGCATTTGCATTGTCATGCATATGACACCAGGAACACTGTTCACGGATATCTGCCAGCTCAAAAAGGAACTTATTCAAGCCTACTTCTCGAATGGTATCCTGAAAAAGAGGAGCATGGGTTCGTGGAGTGCAAGACGCAACCACAACTCTGTTTAAGCCTTTTTCCTTAATCAGATCGCGTATTTTCTGCTGTCCGTCGGGAGCACAGGCATAGATAATAGTCTCGGAATGCGTAACACCGGGTTCTTTTGCCGCCATTTCAGCAACTTTTTTAACATCAACAGTCCCGGCAATATTAGTTCCGCAATGGCAGACGATGACGCCAATTCTGGGTTCTTCACCCTCGATATTCCTCTCGTCGGGCAGGACGACTTCCTTCACCTCTGTCCCCCGTCTCTCGCCAAGCAATGCCATTGCTTCCGCCGCAGCACCACTCCCCTGAATGACTGTTTCCGGAATGTCCTTCGGTCCCTGATAGGTACCTGCAACGTACACACCCTTTCGCGAAGTCTCCACCGGCCGCAGCTTGGAAGTTTGGGCAAAACCGTATTCATCTGTGGCAATACCAAATATCTTTGCGAACTCTGCGGCATCGTCACGTGGCTCAAAGCCAATGGAGAGAATGACCATGTCAAACTCTTCTTTTACCAATCGACCATCGTCGCCAACCGAATGAACGAGCAGATTCCTGGTCTCAGGATCTTCAACAACCTCGGCAATCATGGCCCGCTTATAGATTACACCGGCATCGTTTTTGGCTTTTTCAATATATTTGTCAAAGTCTTTACCGAAAGCACGCAGCTCCATATAGAATATAGTGGACTGCACCTCGTTATCATGTTCGTTGGCAATAATAGACTGCTTGGCAGCGTACATGCAACAGACCGAAGAACACCATGGATTTCCGTTATGGGCGTTTCTGGAACCAACACATTGTATCCAGGCTAACTTTTTGGGGTGGCCGCCGTCTGATGGCCGTGCAACAGTTCCACTACACGGACCAGAAGCCGAAAGGAGGCGTTCGAACTGGAGGGCAGTAACGACATTTGGCAGTTTACCATAACCAAATTCCTGTCGAATATCAGGCTGATAGGTCTTAAGACCAGGGGTAAGGATGATCGAGCCAACCTCGATATCAATCATTTTATCCTGATCTTCAAAGTTTATGGCATTAGCCTCACAGGCCTTTTCACATTTTCGACAGACATTTTTAGTTAGGTACAAACAATGCGCCGGATCGATTGCCCGGGTATTGGGAACCGCTTGAGGAAACAGAGCGTAAATAGCTTTTCTTTTATCCAGCCCCTGATTGAAAACGTTAAAAACCTTTGACGGGCATTTCGGCTCACAGGCTCCGCAACCGGTACACCGTTCCGGATCAACATATCGAGCTTTCTGTTCAATCGTAGCCGTGAAGTTGCCCGCATCCCCAGAGACACTGACCACCTTGGCCATGGTATGCATTTCTATGTTGGGATGTCTACTGGACTCGACCATGCGTGGAGAAATCATACACATGGCACAGTCACCGGTGGGGAAGGTTTTGTCCAATCTGGACATCGTTCCACCAATGGACGGTTCATCGTTGACCATATGAACCATAAGGCCGCTATTGGCAAGGTCGAGGGCAGCCTGCATTCCTCCTATACCTGAACCAACCACTAAAACTGATCCTATCCTGCTAGCATTCTCCTGTTTGGGGGTAATCATGGTCACGAAAAGATCCTCCATAAGATTTGCCCCGATTAGTAAACCGCCGGTCATATTGTTGCTTCCGGCAGTTTATTGCGGGTACGCACCATATATTCGGGTTAAACTTTGCATCAGTAAAGGATTTAACCAATCGCATTATAATAAATTAATGCTGATATGATAGCTTTTTTTTCTTCCCTCGAAGGTTTTACATATAAAAATGATATTTTCCATAAATTTTTCTTCGATTGTACCAACCAAACGTTTCGATATCCGTCAACATATCGTTTTTTCGTATTTTCTGTTCAATATTCTATCAAGAATACCTCTATTAGCGGGCAGCTATATTTTATAATTGAAGAACCTGTCTAACTTTTAGTGTATGAAATTATAAATTAGGTACACTGTGTATAAGTTCGAATTGCGAGTATCTCTGTTTTCTATTAGAACGTACTGAGTAAAACTAAAAGGATCTTGTCTGGGCTTTGGAAACGATTCCGTTCTCATGACAAATGGTAACCGTTCGCCGGAAAACCTAAAATCCCGTACAACCTCCGAGCTGTAAACGTTTACCAGTGCCAAAGATGCGCGAAAAAGGTCAGTAAACTGTACTATTGGTACGTTTACCGACCGATGACAAAACAAATTCGGTGCTGGTGAACGCTTACGACAAATGAATTAGAGAGGATGCGTAAATGACCCCCCCTTCGTCCCCACTCCCCCACCACAACCCGCGAATTCTCATTATTGACGATGAACCAAGAATTCGTGAGGCATGCACACTTGTTCTCTCTGACAAAGGGTTTGAGGTCGCCGCCGCTCCAGATGGCGAACTCGGACTACAGATGATCAAAGAGAAGCATTACGATATAGTTCTGGTCGACCTGATGATGCCGACTATTTCCGGTTTCGATGTGCTCTCCGAGGTTCGTAGCCACCATCCGGACACGGTAGTAATCGTCATTACCGGCTATGCGACCCTTGAACATTCCATCGAAGCGATGAAAAAGGGAGCTTTTGACTTTATTCCAAAGCCTTTCACTCCTGACCAATTGCGTGCCGTGGTGGACAAGTCACTACGCTATACCAGTGCTCTGCAGGATATCGCCGATTCAAAATCCAGACTGGGGGTTATGGTAAACAGCTTGAGCGACGGCGTCATGACCACCGATGGCCGAAAGCTCATCGTGCAGATCAACCCCGCCTTTTTACACATGATAGACTATCATGGGGAAGAAGTTCTGGGAAGGCACGTCAGCGATATTATTCATGATGACAATCTGCTCGAATCTATTGAGCAGGCTCTCAGCATGTCCCCCGAAACCTTTGTTGAAATTACCAAGGAAATAGAACGGATCGACAAAAACGAAGAAAAATTTTACAGTGCCCGGTGTGCCCCCTTTCGCGGCCGAATGAACGAAAATCTTGGTACCATTACCGTGCTGCATGATATTACCGCCCTGAAAAAAATGGACCAGATGAAATCTGATTTTATATCCATGGTTTCTCATGAGGTAAGAAGTCCGATGAATTCACTGCTTATGCAGTTGAAAAATATCAGCGACGGCTTAGCTGGGCCGGTAACGGACAAGCAGCAAGAAATTTTACAGAGGGCCTCAGAAAAAATCCTTAACCTGAACAATCTGGTAACCGAACTGCTTGATCTTTCTAGAATAGAATCCGGTCTTATTGCCCACGAAAAAGAACAGGTAGCCATTGGGCAACTCCTTGCCGACCAAAAAAACTTTCACAGCCCCTATGCAGAAGAAAAACAAATTACCATTCAGCTGAATTGCCCATCAGATTTGCCCTCAATCCTGGCGAACAGGCAAAATATGGAGGAAGTATTTTCAAATCTTATTACCAATGCGATTAAATACTCGCCGGCCAGCGGTTCCATCACGATAACTGCTGCCAAGGAGAATGAGTATCTGAAAATACAGGTAGCCGACACAGGGTATGGCATCACCAGCGAGGAGCTGGATAAAATTTTCACTCGTTTTTACCGGGTAAAAGACGCAAACACCAGGCAAATTCAAGGAACCGGGCTCGGTCTTGCTATCGTAAAAAGTATAATAGAATCACACCATGGCAAGATCATTGTCGCAAGCGAGGTCGGTCATGGTACTACGTTTACTGTTCTTCTTCCTTTGGCTGATAGGTAGTCGAATGCTTTCTTGGTGATATTTCCACTCATCTTACCCTTGAGCCTACGGGAGTCTGCTTAGTCCCCCCTTGAGGAGCGTACATTCTTAGAATCTCGCCTAACAGCTTTGCAAGACTCTTTTTATGCTCAGCAATCCCGCCCAACAGCTTTGCGGGACTCTTTTTACGCTCAGCAATCCCGCCCAACAGCTTTGCGGGATAAGTTCATTAACGAAATAATTTTCTTGCGAAAAGCGCAAGAAAATTATTTCTAATTCACTAAAAACCATGGTGCTCAGCCAATTTATGAAACATATTGGCTAATCCGGTTCCTAGAAAATAAGTTGAGTCAATCCCCAGGTTAACATCCACACTTTTATCAAAAAACAGGTTCAGGCTGGATCCCAGCCCCTCGTCCGGTTTCCAGTAGCAGATCATAATCGGCACCAGCGGGAAGGGGTACAGGATCACGGAGACATCGGACTCAAAACGTTTTTCAACTTTCTTACCATTGAACATATGGACAATGTCATCAAAAAAATCAGTATATTTGTCGGCAAGTTGTTTTAAAACGTCCTCTCCCCTTTTCTTAAAAAGAGCATATTTTTCTTTTCCACCGACGATTTCTCTGAAAGATATCCAGTCACCGGAAACCGGAACGCCCTGGCAATGCAAAACGTAATCTAACAGCGGAATGATTACCCAGGGGATGACATGCAGGTCGGTTGCAAAAGTTCCGTCCTGCCGAATGCCGATTTTCTTGCCAAGGATGTTGACCGTCAACACACTGCCATGCATCTGGGCACCTATTCGTTCGGCCACAAGCGGAAAATCGAGTTTAATTACTCTATCAATCAACTCCGCTATATACTCTTCCTGCTTATCTTCCGGGCTGTGTTCAACAGCGGACTTACTCGTAAACTTGGCGATATCCGCATTGCCAAGATTGGGACATTCCTCAATTTTGCGATTCCCCATATAGACGGCACCGGCAAACGCCAGACAGGTTTTTTCACCGCATTTTTTGCAGTTACTTTTGTCGAGAATACTAAAAATCTCCATCGCGTTTTTTGCAACAACCATTTGACAACCTCCTGATACTTTATTCGAAGAACTGCAGCGTGTTGCCGCAGAATTACATCCGTGTCTATTTAATACATACTTTTCCGATTGCTTTTTCCCAACCAGCACTTGACGAAGCTTGATAATTCAGAGTATCAGTACATATCTTTTTTAATATTTTCGGGAACAATGTCTAGAGCTTTATTCATTTTTTTCTCTTCTCTTAATCGGAAAAAACCTACACGACCATATATGAAAGGTACTATTCGTACGATTGCGTCTTTTGCATGTCTACAGGCACTCATTCTTGGTAATACTCCCTGGGTGTTATCAGCTGAAAATGTTGCACCTCAGCAAAATTTAGAAAAACTTATTTCAACCAGAAGTTGCCGGGGATGCGATCTTACCGGTCTCGACCTGACCAGGCTTGATCTGTCCGAGGTAGATGTGGAGGGAGCTGATATGTCGCATACCAAACTCTCCTTAACCAATCTATCCAGCGCAAATCTGAAAAAAACTACACTGAACGGCGCCCTTTTCGCAGGTACCGATCTTGCTGGCGCCGATCTGCGCGGCGCTAACCTGCAGGGCACCTCCCTTGACAATGCATATATTGCGGATGCAGTTCTTGACAACAAACCTCTGCCCTCTCAAGCAGACAATCCGTCACTCCCTTCAGCCTCATCTATTCATCCAACACCAACCGTTGACGCTTCCGGCCCAGCTACCGAAGCATCTGTCGAACCTACCGCCTCAGACAGCTGGTGGTCCCGTCAACCTAAATCAACGAAGATGCTCTACACCAACCTTACCGCTGCGACAGCCATAGGAATATGGGGACTGGCAACATGGGACTACGGCTCAGAAGGATTTAGTATGGGCCATGAGAAATGGTTTGGTCGTGACACAAAATATGGCGGCGCTGATAAATGTGGTCATTTATGGTCAACCTACGCCTTCTCGGATGCACTCACCGGCCTCTACAAGGGCTGGGGCTACGCCCCAAAACAAGCGAATATATACGCCGCGCTCTCAGCGTGGACTGTACAATTCGCTATGGAATTAGGCGATGGAACCAGTGTATCGCAAGGTTTTTCCTGGGAGGATATGACCATGAACACTCTGGGTGCTCTGACCAGTGTGCTGATGGAACGATACCCGGAACTCGATCGCAAAATTGACCTCAGGGTGGAGTATGTTCTCAATGATTCCATAAAAGGTATTTTTGATGATTACTACAACCAGTATTATTCAATGGTTCTTAAATTGGATGGATTCCACTCGCTTGAAAACACATTTCTAAAATACGTCGAATTGTCGGCAGGATATTATACCAGAGGCTACGGCATTCCCGACGTCGAAGATACCAGATCTCTCTATGCCGGTATCGGTTTCAATTTTTCCCGACTCCTCAATCAGAACGGATGGAGCAAAACAGCTAAAGTCCTTGAATATATACAAGTACCGTACACTGTACCAAAGGTTTCCTATGATTTTGATTAATCGAGTCTCACAGTAAATAAACCAGGATCAGTTCAATGCCTTTTCAGGATTATAGATACCCTCAGACACATTGTTTTATTGCAATAATACCAGAAAATAATGGGTAAGATACGCATTTCCAGGTGGCAGGAATTTTCAGAGACGATTATCTTACTTTAATCCTGACAGATTGATCAACGTCATGGCAGTCGCAGCTACTTCCACAACCAAACGATGTGGATAATTATGAACTTAAGGAGAGAACTATGAAAGCAGTGATTTCAAAAGAGTGCA
>JBBRDD010000245.1:0-6827 GCA_038204235.1 Desulfobulbales bacterium | reverse complement strand
CCTCTCTCCTCGTAATCCAATAAGCCGCGAAAAAATTCTGGAATAGACAGCATGCATATATTAACCACCCTTGGAATTGCCGTGGCACTGGCAATGGACGCTTTTGCCGTGGCCATTGCCACCGGAGTCAGCCTTAAACAGGTCAGCGTTCGCCAGACTTTCCGGCTCTCCTGGCATTTCGGCCTTTTCCAGGCCATGATGCCGGTTATCGGCTGGGGCCTTGGGGCCTCAATTGAGACCTATGTGGCGGCCTATGCCCACTGGGTTGCCTTCATCATGCTCGCTCTGGTCGGTTCCAATATGCTCAAAGAAGCAATCATGGCCGATGAGGAGGAAGATCAGGGTAAACCCGCCAAAGACGCAACGAAGGGTATGACCATGGTGCTGCTTTCCGTTGCCACCAGCATTGACGCCCTGGCGGTCGGCCTGTCCATGTCGATGCTGCGGGTGTCTATCGCCTATCCGGCAATGATCATCGGCATAGTTGCCGGACTTTTTACCATTGCCGGACTGCACCTAGGCAAACGGGTCGCCCGCCTGACCTGGCTCTCCACCTGGGCTGAGATCACAGGCGGTCTGGTTCTCTGGGCAATCGGCCTGAACATTCTGCGTGAAAACAATGTCTTTGCCGCTTTTTTTTGATGGCGTCGTAAGATAACCGCCTGCTCAATGTATGGTGCACTTTTGCGTGGCAGCACGCAACATCCAATTGACCTCTTCCTTTCTATGTTTATTATTTCAGCTGGCTGAATTATCACTTTTTGCGCTGCCACGCGGAGCGTGGCAGAACATCGCATTCGATCATCAATTCTAAACAGGGGAAATATCCATGAAAGATACAATCACTGCGGTACGGGGAATGGAGATACTCGATTCCCGGGGCAACCCGACTGTACGGGTATTTGTTGAACTGAGCGATGGCACACTAGCCGCTGCATCGGTTCCTTCAGGAGCCAGTACCGGCGAAAACGAAGCAATTGAATTGCGCGATGGAGATCAGACGCGATATCTCGGCAAAGGAGTCCTGAAAGCGGTAAATAATGTCAATACTGTGATCCGCCCGGCGCTGCTTGGCATGTCGGCGACAGAGCAGCTGGCGGTAGATCACAAAATGATCGAGCTTGACGGAACCGACAATAAATCAAAACTGGGGGCTAACGCTATTCTCGGAGTGTCCATGGCGGTTGCCCGCGCTGCCTCGCAATCGGTAGGAATACCGCTCTACCGATACCTTGGCGGAACAGGAGCCAGGAGAATTCCAGTACCGGCGATGAATATCATCAACGGTGGCGCCCACGCCGACAACAGTGTTGACATTCAGGAGTTTATGGCCGTCCCGGTAGGTGCACCATCTTTTGGCGAAGGCCTCAGATATATTGCCGAGACTTTTCATGTCCTGAAAAAATTACTTAAAAGTCGTGGTCTGGCAACCAGTGTCGGCGACGAGGGCGGTTTTGCGCCAAATCTTGAGAGTAATGAAGCGGTTATGGATATTATCATGGAGGCTATCGAAAAAGCTGGCTATACTCCGGGAAAAGATATTTCCATTGCTCTCGACAGCGCCGCAAGTTCTTTTTCCACCGACCTCACCAGCGCCTACGACCTCACCAAATCAGGGGCGGGGAAAATGACCTCGGCAGACCTTATTGCTATGGGCGTTAAATGGGTAGATAAATACCCGATCGTCTCCTGGGAAGACCCTCTGGCTGAAAATGATTGGCAGGGGTTTAAAAAATTCACCGAACAGGTGGGCCACAAGATCGATATCGTCGGCGACGATATCTTCGTCACCAACACCAAATACATTGCCAGGGGCATTAAAGAAAAAACCGCCAACTCGGTTCTGATCAAACTCAACCAGATCGGCACAGTCTCCGAGAGTATCGATGCCGTACGGATGTGCCGTGACGCGGGCTGGCACTATTTTATTTCACATCGTTCAGGTGAAACCGAAGACACTTTCCTTGCCGACTTCGCCGTGGCCATGGACGGTGGCCAGTTGAAAACCGGCTCGGCCTCCCGGAGCGAACGTATCGCCAAATACAACAGACTGCTGGAAATCGAACATGACCTCGGCGGCTCCGCCCTATATTACTGGTAGTACTTGCCTGCCGAGGAGGACATGCCGGTATGGGAGGGAAAGACTCCTGTACCGGCCACATTTATGCAACCAATTGGAATCATTTATACCCCGTTTGACACACTAGAGGATATGCCGATTCAGCCCAAAGGGGCTGAGGGGATAATAGGCACCGTAGAACTGGAAGAACAATACCTTGCAGGCCTGGCTGATCTGGATGGATTCAGCCATATCTACCTGCTCTACAACTTTCATATGGCAAAACGAACAGCCCTGACGGTGACTCCTTTCATGGATACCTGCCCCAGGGGTGTTTTCGCGACCAGATCACCTCTGCGACCCAACCATATCGGCATATCCATCGTCAAACTTGTTGGTGTTGAGAAAAACATTATCACCGTTCAGGGGATTGATATTCTCAATGGATCGCCACTGTTGGATATCAAACCGTATATCGCTGCTTTTGATGCGGTACAGAACAGCCGTTCAGGCTGGATGCAAGGGTCTGCCGAGGACGTTAGCCGCAAGCGTTCCGACACACGTTTTGTTGGATGATACAGAGGTAATGAGACAAATTTACAAAAAATTTACCGAGGAACATTGACAGGAGTTTTAATCACATACAGAGTATGCTACTCTGGCACTATTCTTACCCGGATTATTTCGCAAAGGAACTTGTACCCCTCAAGGGGGTACTGGCCAGAGTCCCCGCAAGGGGCATTATAAAGAAAACCGGCTCTCTTTCCGTTTTCCGAGCTTATCTGAAATGGGAATAAACCAGCAAGGAGTCAGCACATGACCGATGCACCAAAGGAAAAACCAGATCCACAGCGCGTGGCGATTTTACGTTCACTCCCTCTTGAGGTAAAACAACAGATAAGCGGCGAAGAGGCAGAGGCGTTTATGTATAATCGTGAACTTCCCGAATCACTTCTGGAAAAACTCAAAGATTACCTTGTCGAGGAATAGCATCATTATTTTTACGTGCAGTTCAAATCAAGAATCATGCAAAAGGAGAAATACATGACTGAAGAAAAACATCCACCATGTCCCACCTGTCAAGGGAAAAAAGTTATAGAGGGTGTCTGTGAATCAGCCTCGGAATGGAGTGGCACCCAGGACGACGATGGTATGCAATGCACTCCTGATCAAGTTTGTCCAACCTGCAAGGGTAAAGGATACGAAGAATAAGCTCGTGTAACAAAAAGACCCGATTATCCATTACCGGCAAGTTAGGTACTAATCGGGTCTGTAGCCACATTGCGTATTGAAAAGTTATTCAACAGATTAATGGATAACAGCAAGCAATACACCCATACCATGAAGTGCCAAGAATACAGTAAATTGCTTCCTACATCCTCCGTTTAGCCAATCATTTCTCTCCGGCTCGCTTCGATTAACGCGCCAGTTAAAATTCTGCGGACAGGCCTTTGCGTGGCGCATGGACCATGTCAACCGCAAGGCATAATATAATGCAGAAGAGCCTGACAAAAACTGACTATTACAGAAATGCGGATTGACTACTTGAGGTGCAGTTAATATTTTTTTATAAGGAGGGAGAGAAAAGAGAACCAGATTGATGACCTGCTCAATATAGATCCACTTGCCAGTGCCGGTTACTCCATGGTACTTTTTGATGGCTTCATACAAATTACCACCGAGTAGCAGCAAAGAAGTTGGTCGCCAATAGAGTCGAAACAATTGTCACAGCCAAGCAGCACAATCACCAGCCACAGGAGAACTACATGCGCGCCCACATCCTGCAACATGTTCCCTTTGAAGAGTCGGGCAGTATTGCTCCCTGGCTCAAAGCAGCAAATTACCAGATAACCACGACAAGGTTTTATCAGTCGACATCCTTACCGAATCCCAGGGACATTGACCTGCTCATTGCCATGGGCGGCCCCATGAGTGTCAATGACGAAGAAAAATTCCCCTGGCTGCGGATAGAAAAAGAGTTTATCAGACAGATCATCAAAGCTGGCAAGCCGGTACTTGGCATCTGCCTTGGTGCCCAACTCATTGCCAGTGCACTTGGCGAATCGGTCTACCCTAATCGGCGCAAAGAGATCGGCTGGTTTCCTGTGCAGGGTCTTGCTCAACAGGATGCTTCAATCTTTCGTTTTCCGCCTTCGGTAGACGTATTCCACTGGCATGGCGAGACTTTCGATCTGCCCGGTGAAGCCGTGCTTCTGGCAAGAAGCGAGGCCTGTGAAAACCAGGCGTTTCAAGTAGGTCGTAGAGTCATAGGCCTGCAATTTCATCTGGAAACGACTCAGGAAACAGCCGGGGCGATAGTGACCCATTGCCGACAGGAAATTCTGCCGTCAAAATTCGTCCAGCCCGAGGCGCTGATCCTCGACCAGCCCCCGGAAAAATATCAGACAATCAACAAGTTGATGGCAGACATACTCCACTTTTTAACAAAGAAATAAAACCATCACCAATCCCGGTCCAGCTGAGCTGGAAAACGACCAGACCCCGGGAAACGGGAAATAAGCCGGGATAAGTACCTTGAGATAGATTGTTTTTTTGCAAAAAGACAAGAAAACAATCTGTAAGGTACTAAAGGGTCATTCGGCGTATGTTGATCTTCTCCCAAGAGACATTACAATGGGGCTGAGGTACTGCTGTTCCGACACACTCTCTCTGTAATAAAAAGGATAAAAGACCATGGAACTGGAAATCTTTTCTGACTATATCTGACCCTACTGCTATTTCATTACCGGGAGTATTGAAAGGCTGCAAAAAGAACATGGTGTAACGGTCCGCTGGCGAACATTCCCCCTCCACCCGGAGACCCCCGAAGAGGGACAATTATTACAAGACATGTTCCGGACAAGTCCGGAAAAAATAGCTGCCATGATGGTCCATCTCCAGGCCACGGCCAGGCAACTCGGCCTGCCCTTTGGACCAAGAAAAACCACCTACAACAGCAGACTCGCTCAGGAACTGGGCCTCTGGGCCCAAGACCAGGGAAAAGGTGAGCTGTTTCATATGGCGGCCTTTCATGCCTATTTTGCCGATGGATTAAATTTAGCCAGGATTCCCGTTTTGCTTGAGCTGGCCCAAAAGGTCGGGCTGCCTGCAAAAGAAGCGGAAGAGGTCCTCACCAAACGCAGCTACAAGCAGCAGGTTGACAGAGACTGGGCCGACTCAAGGTTTAAATCGATCAACGCGGTACCGACCTTTGTCATGGGCCACCACAAACTGGTCGGTGCACAGAGCTATGAAGCGCTGGTCGACCTGGTAACCCATTACCGTCAGTGACGTATTCCCCCTGAACTAGCCCGTAACAGGCTTGCTCGCCTCATCCACCAGATAGAGGATCGACCGGTAGGGAATGCCGCCATGCAGCGACAGACCGATCTCACAGGTCTTACTGGTGGAATACCCCGCCTCACAGGTACAAACATGATCTTTCAGATCTTTTAAGGCCGCTGCATTGAGTTCCGGAAAATTAAAGCCACGATCCCCAGCAAACCCACAACAGTAGACATCTGCAGGCATCACAACCTCTTTGGCACAGGCCCTGGCCAGCTGCTCGAGCTTGTTCTCCAGCCCCAGTTTTCTCGTTGAACAGGTCGGGTGAACCGCCACTTTCACATCCATCTGGGTAAAACTGAGTCGATCCATCAGGTACGTCAGGACAAATTCAATCGGTTCAAACAGTTGCAAGCGCTTATCCAGCGTCGACTGCATCCTGTAAAAACAGGGACTGGTGTCGCAGAGTATCGGAATTTCCCCGTTATTACTCGCCGCTAAAAGGGCATCGGACAGCTCTCTGGACTTTCGGTCGGCCTGCGCCATAAAGCCCTTGCTCTCAAACGCCTGACCGCAGCACAGACCAGCCAGCTTCTCTGGATAGATGACCTCATACCCGGCCTTTTTGAGCAGCGACTGCGTCTTCTGCGGCAAAGGCTCCCGTTCGGCATCTTCCCGGGCCGGACCGCTCATCGCCCGACTGGCACAGCTGGGAAAATAAACGACTTTCAAGGGATTGTCCCCCCTTACCGGCTCAGCTTTTATCTGTGGCACCCCGGAAGGCATTTCCGGATTCCAGAGTGGCAGCTGGTCCAGGGTCGCTTTTCTGGCCAGGGAAGACGCCTTCTCCATAAACGGCGTTCCGGTCATCTTATGGACGGAATCAACCACATTAAGAGTAGTACTGATGGTTTTGGCTACTCCGCCGAAGTTGCCAGCCACCCAGTCAGCGACTGTATTGCCGATTTTGCCGTTGGCTTCCTGCCGTAAGGCCTTCACCATTTTGCCGGTATCAATGCCAACCGGACAACGGGTGGAGCAGAGGCTGTCCGCAGCGCAGGTATCCTTGCCTGGATACTGATAGGCCTTGATCAGTTCCTTCAACTTTTTCGAGTCCCCGGCCGCTGCCATCTGCCTGCTGATCTCACGCCGGCCAACGATGCGCTGCCTGGGGGTAAAGGTCACATCTTTTGACGGGCAAACCGGTTCGCAGAAACCGCACTCGATACACTTGTCAACAATCTCATGGGTTGCGGGCAGAGGTTTCAGGTCCTTGATATGCGCCTCAGCATCGTCATTCAAAATGACTCCGGGGTTCAACAGATTATGCGGATCAAAGATGTTTTTAATCTCGCGCATCAAATTAAAGGCCGCTTCCCCCCACTCTTTTTGGACAAAGGGCGCCATATTGCGCCCGGTGCCGTGCTCCGCTTTTAAGGAACCGTCATATTTCTCGACTACCAGCTTGACCACCTCGGCCATG
>JBBRDD010000244.1:0-6871 GCA_038204235.1 Desulfobulbales bacterium | reverse complement strand
TTCCGGACTGATCGAGTTGCGCAGCATACTGAAAATCTTGACCGGAACCGTCTGGTTTTCGGCGGTGGCCCAGAAAAGGGTGGCGGTGATGTCATCAAACGATATGGTAAAGGAAAAAAGGGCCCCGGCGAGAATGGCCGGCAGAAGCAGCGGAAATGTCACTTCCATAAAAGTCTGAAAGCCATTGGCCCCGAGGGATTTGGCCGCTTCTTCGTATTCTTTTTTTATGCCGACCAGACGGGCCTGGACGATGAGTAAAACATAGGGCAGGGTCAGAACGACATGGCCGATAAGCAGCAGGGCAAAACTTTTCGGCTGCTGGAGAAACCGTAAGAAAAGTAACAGGGCAACCCCCAGGACCACCTCAGGAATCATGATCGGTGAGAGCAGCAGGGTGTTGATGGTGTTTTTACCGCGAAAATCAAAACGGATAAAGGCCAGCGCCGCCATGATGCCGATACTGGTCGAGAGCACCGCTGTCAGGCCTCCCAGGATCAGTGAATTCTTGAAGGCGTCGATGATTGAATCGTTTTGGGCCAGTTTGACAAACCAGCGAAAACTGAAACCTTCCATGGGAAAGATGCCAAACTGCTTGGGGTTGAAAGCCAGGACGATGACCACAACAATCGGGGTAAACATGAAGATATAGACAAGGATTGTATGCAGTCTGATGAGTTTCCAGCCAATGGAAGAGCGTCGCATAAACTAATTCCCCTGAAAGCTTTTAAAGATCTGGTTGATTCCAAGGTAACGGTTGTAGGTCCAGACAATAACAAAGAGCAGTGCCAGTAAAATAACGCTGATAGCTGAACCGAAGGGCCAGTCGAGGGTGCCGATGACCCGCTTGAAAATAAGGTTGGCGATCATGTCGTTGCCAGGTCCGCCGAGGATCATCGGCGGCAGATAGGTGCCCGCCGTCAGCACAAAGACTAAAAGCGATCCTGCGCTGAGCCCGGGAAGGCTGAGAGGCAGAGTCACCTCACGAAAAGCCTGCCATTCGGTACACCCCATGGAGCGCGCCGCTTCGAGCAGACTTTTGTCGATGCCCTCGAGGCTGACATAAATGTTCAGTATCATAAAGGGCAGCAGGTACATGAGCAGTCCCATTAGCACGGTAAATTCATTGTAAAGCATGGATATTGGCGCCTGAATCAGACCTATTTGCAGCAGGAAATGATTGATCAGCCCTGTATCGCCCATGATGTTAATCCAACTCATGGTGCGGATGATGAAGCTGACCCAGAAGGGCAGCATAATAAGCAGGAGGAAAATCTGCTTATGTCGGCTGGTGCTGCGGTAGAAAAAATAGGCCGGGATATAGCCCATGAGGATGCAGAGAAAGACAGTCTCAAAGGAGATACGAATAGTGCGCAGGAGGATTTCAGGATAAAAGAAATCTTCAAAAAACTTGGCGTAATTACCCATCTGAAAGGCCGGGATATCCGCGCCGCTTGGGGCACGCAGCCAGAAGCTGTAGACGATGATAAAACAGACAGGAATGACGAGAAGGAGAAAGACTGCAGTCATTGACGGCGCCAGCAGCGCCCATGGTTTCCAGCTGTTTGATTTCATGAAAGTCCGTCGAGATCGAGTATGAGTAGGTTTCTTGCGGAATGAACCTTATCCGGTTTTTTTCTCCGCAGGTAATAGTTCGGAAAGAATCCTGGCTGTTTCTTGGATCATATCCCCGTAGGCGGCTATTATTTCCGCACCACTGTGCTGTAATACCGAAAAATCAAAAGACACGGCTCCAACTCCCAGGCCGGTGACAGGGTCATACAGCGGCGCGGCAATGGCCAGTACCCCGGGCAGATATTCTTCATCGGCCATGGCGAATCCGCGTCTTTTGGTAATCTCTATTTCTTCTAACAGTTTTGCTTTGTCGACGATGGTCTTTGGAGTTTTTGCGACCAGTTCCATCGCGGCAACTTTTTCGGCAATCAGACTGTTCGGCAGGCTCGATAGATATGCTTTGCCCAGGGCTGTGTTGTGCAGACTGTTTTTGGAGAATTCCGGCAGCCTGTAGGTCAGCGTTTCCGCCGCTTCTTTGTGATAGACGCGCATCAGGGTGTCATTCTCTGCGAAAATGACATCAATGCTGATATTGTTTTCCCGGTTGATTCGGTTAACAACTTCCTTGATCATTTTGAAATTGTCTATGGAATGCATCAAGTTGATGCACAGGAGCAGACAGTGTAGCGAAGGTTTTATCACCTTGGTTTTCAGGTCTTTTTCCAGATATCCCATCTCCACCAGAGTATTGATATAGCGGTAGGTTGTAGTCATGTTGAGGTCCAGAGTTTTGGCAATTTCACTCTGGGTCAAGGTGGGGGAATCCTTCGTAAAAAGGGCGAGTATATTCAGTCCTTTTTCGAGTGACTTCGAAAAGTAGTATTTTCCTTTTGACATTTTGATTTGGGATGAATTAATATCGCACTATAATAGTTTGTTGTTTACTATTATAGTATAAAATTACAAATTTTTCCTTGAATGTCAATTCCTAATTTTCATTCAATAACCTGGGAGGTCATGAAATGATGGCGGATGGCGCAGTGTTAGGAATTGTTTACCAGAATTCAGGGGAAGAAAAGCAGGTGCTGCTCGCCGATGTACAGGCTGCTTTGACCGCCTTCCTTGAACATCTTGGGGTACGTCCCTTAATTGACCGAGCTTTCTTCGAAATAATTCAGACCGGTGATGGCCAGGCCAAGCTTGTCAGACTTCTGGCAGCCTGTGGCTATAGTGATGATGCTCCTGGTTTCTTGAGTGAACTGCTGCAGCAGCTGGGCCGTGCTGATGGTACGGGAAAAATCAGTATCAATAATATAGCGATGCCGCACCTGTTACTCATGGCCATTCTTGAAGTGGTGCTGCCCGGCAATAGGTTTATCTCTGTTAAGACTACTGAACATCTGGAAGAACTGACCAATATCAAGCTTAAGGAGACGGATCGGGCCGATTTGCAGAAGGTGATCGATACGTATCCAGTCCGGCTTTCCATGCATACGGTGCGGCAGATGCGGGTATCGAGAAATGTTGCCTATCAGTATCTGCCGTTTGTTGAGGAGCTTGATAACATCGGCCACACCAATACCTGGATCGGCCAGTTCCACCAGGGATTACTGGAACAGATGTACCAGAATCGGGTGATCTTTCTCCTCAATATGGGCTGTCCGGTCTATTGCCGGTTCTGCTTTCGTAAGCATAAAGAGGAACGGAACCAGACCAATCCTACCGCAGAAGCTGTTTTAGAGGCGGTTGAACATGTCAGAAATTCTCCTTCCATAAAAGAGATTGTCATTACCGGCGGCGACCCCTTTATGAATATGGAAAATATGGCCAGCGCCATTGACGGCCTGATTGAGGTAGATCATGTCCAGACCCTGCGTTTGGCTACCCGTTCCATTGCCTACTATCCGCATTTGTTTCTTGGCGATGATGCCCGGCTGCTTAATTATCTCAAGCGCAAGAATCTTGAGCTGCAGGAGCGCGGTAAGCGTATGGAAATTGCCACCCACTTCATCCATCCGGATGAGATTTCGCCACAGTGTCTGATGATCATCTCCGAGCTTGTGAATAACGGGATTGCCGTCTATGTCCAGACGCCATTTCTGAAAGACTGCAACGATGAAGGCCCCGAACTGGTTCGGCTGTTCAGTCTGCTGCGCGGTGCCGGAGCCGAGCTGCATTATATCTACATTCCCTGCAGTCCCATTCACGGCAACAGCGTCTACTGGTCGCCGATTGCCAAAGGTCTGCAGGTTGGCAGTTATTTGAGAGCGCATCTCTCCGATCGGGTTGTGCCAAGAATCTGCACCGCCACGCCCATTGGCAAGATGGACTGGAATTCCAGTGGCTGGGCCGTCGAGCCGGTCGCGGAAAACGAGAACTTTATCTGGATTCGCAGCCCCTATACCCCGGATTATTTCAAGCAGTTTGCCCCGATTGCCAATGAGCTGGAAAATATCCGGGTCAACGAAGAGGGAACCATCGATATCCAATATATGGCCAAACTGGGCGATGATCGACTTTTCCTTGGTTCCCGTCCGCTGCGTCTTGGCGGCGGTATGTTTCAGCCGGAATCAACTGAGACGGTCATGGCGGCTATACGCAGCGGGGAAACGCTGTCTGCCTCCCTGGTCGATACCCGGTCCTCCATGATTTCCCGGGTGCATGAAACCCGTGTTGAGGTTGATGCCAATTGTACGGAAGAGGATCTTTATTATATCCGGGGAGATGAGCGTATTACCGATGTGTTGATCGTCTCAGAAAACGACGGAGTGGAATCCTTATTCCAGGTCGCAAGAATTATCGGGGTGCTGGAAGATATTGTCCATGTTAATGCCGTTCGTCTGCGCAGTCTCATGTTCAATTATGAGCCTGAGCGCTATACCGCTGAAGTAATCGATAAACTGGCAAGTCTTAATAAACTGAGCATTGCCAATCCGAAGCGGCTTGAAATAGAGACCCAGTTTCTGGTGCCGGATGAGTTTCGGCCCGAACATGGCCGTCTGGCAAGGTTGTTGAAAAACAAGGGCATAACCGTCTATAACAATACGCCGCTACTTGGCAGGATCAACGATAGCCCGGACATCATCCAGCTTCTCGCCTATAACTGCCGGGAGGCGGGTATTGAATTTCATCACCTGTATGTTGCCGGCCTGCCGATACAGAATACATGGAATGCCAACAACCCGGTGGCGCTTTATGATGTGGTGGATATTGCCACCCGGGTCCGCCGTGAAGGCAGCGGTAGAGAGATACCCCGTTATATTATTCGCACGGTTGTCGGCGAGGTGGATTTTGGTCTGTCGTCGATCATTATCGGTACAGCTGAGCAGCTGTCGGTAAAACTGCTGCCCTATGATATATCTTACTTCAAGGGTATGTCGGTTGATTTCACCTGGCCGGAGGGAGTTCGTGAAGATACTGACGGTAAACCGATCCTACCGGTCACCGGGCTGCTGAAAACCACCGATTTCGCTCTTTCGTAAGGAGAAAAATATGCATTATCCATTTTTACTGTACAGCCGCAAGGTGGAGCATCAACCCCTTTTTAAGGATTTACAGGGCGATCCCTATATTGCTGATCTCGCAAAAGATAGCAGCCTTTTTGGTGCAATAGACATGCGTGACCAGCGAGGGTTTCAAAAGATTCTCGAAGAGAAGATGGGTCCAGAATACAGCTGGGGAGTGTCTGCTTACCTTGAAAACAGAGAGGCGCTCCTTGCAGATTGCCCGCAGATGGTGGCGGAACAACGGTTTATCCATCTGGGCCTTGATATTATTGTTCCCCTGGGCACGCCGCTCCATGCACCGCTCAACAGCAGCGTGGCCGAGAGTGGATATGAAAGCGGTGAAGGGAATTACGGCAGCTTTGTCCTGCTGCGCCACGACAGCCCCCATTTTCAGAGCTTTTATAGCTTTTACGGTCATCTCCGCCGCAGCAGCCTGCCGGAGGCTGGCAGGCTTTTTGCCGCGGGAGAACCCTTTGCCGAAATCGGTGATTTCCATGAAAACGGCAACTGGTTCTATCATACGCATCTGCAGGTCATCACCGCAAAAGCACTGGATCTTGGCTATATAGCCAAAGGCTATTGCAACGAAAGAGATCTGGCGGAAATGGATGCGCTTTGTCCTTCGCCTCTTCCACTCTTTAAGGTGTTTTAAGCCGATAAAAGTTGGATAAGTTCTGTGTCGCTCAGAGGTCGCTTGAGCTTGGTTGCCGTGTCGCGGATCGTCTGTATCACCCCGTCGGTGACTTGGCCTGAAAAGGTAGTATCCATCTGAGTCATGCGTTGGAGAATTGCCTGGCGACCGCTTTTGGCGCCAAAAAGAAGTTTACGTTCGGCCTGGACTTTTTCCGGGTTAAACGGCTCATAGGTCTCCGGTTTATTTTGCAGGCCCTGCAGGTGGAGACCGGTTTCGCAGGTAAATATATCATCCCCGATAACCGGGCGGTTGCCGGCGATAGTCCTGCCGGTGATTTGGGCCACATAGCGGGCCAGCGGCTTGAGAAACTCGGCCTTTAAATTCTGTACCCCCCTGGCCAGACTCAGGTAGCCGACAATCTCCTCGAGCCGGGCGCAGCCGGTTCGTTCGCCCAAACCTAAAACGACAGCGTCAACCGATGCGGCTCCGGCTTCAAAAGCCGCGATGGCATTGGCCGTTGCCATGCCGAAATCGTTATGGGTATGCACGGCCAGCAGGCAGTCAATGTGCGATTTTTTCAGCGTGTTGATAAGGGTTGTGAATTGAGTGGGGGAGGCAATACCTACGGTGTCAGCGAGTCGGATGCGCACTGCGCCATGGTGCTGCGCCGTTTCGGCCATTTGCACTAAAAAATTGGGGTCGCTTCTGGTTGCGTCTTCAAAGCCAATAGACACCGTCATTCCCATTTGCCTGGCCAGTTCAATGCTCGCCGCCATGGTGTGCAGTGCCCAGAGGCGGTTTTTGTGCAGTCGGTCCTGCAGATGCAGATCGGACACCGGGATGGAGAGTGCCAGGATATCGGGCGCAAGACTTGAGGCGTGGATGATATCTTCTTTTCTGCACCGGCTCCACAGCGACAGTTTGAGATGCGGGTGGGTGGTGCGGCAATAGTCAATGAGTGCTTCAGGGCAGGGGTGAAGCCTGGAGGAAACCCCCAGTTCTGCCTCGGTTACACCAATCTTGACCAGGCCGTCGAGAATCCGCTTTTTCTCGGTCAGAGAAAAGAGCAGGCCGGGGGTCTGTTCGCCTTCGCGCAGGGTCGTATCTATTATATGGTATTTTTCGGTCATTTGTTTTCCTCATTGGTACAATGAGGAATGCAAAAACAAGACCATAAAAAGGGATCTGTCTGGAAATCAGGCTGGTATGTGAAGTGTTC
>JBBRDD010000243.1:0-6910 GCA_038204235.1 Desulfobulbales bacterium | reverse complement strand
TTTTACCGGTCGTCTTGAATTGAGTGCGCGTGATATGTCGGTCAGCTACTGGCAAATCCAGACCATCATGAGCGCTGCCCGCCGCTACCTCAATTTTCCCCGGCAGCCTGAACGGGTCACAAGCTGGGCCGGGCTCAGACCGACGACGCCTGACGGTCTCCCCATCATCGGTCGCTCCGATCTCTATCCCAATCTCGTTCTGGCCACCGGTCATGCCATGCTTGGCATCTCCTTAGGTCCGGGAACCGGTCAGCTGGTGGCTGAAATTGTGTGTGGCAGGAAACCGGTTCTGGATCCAGGGGCTTTTGCTCCATCAAGGTTTTAATGTTGCCGTACGCATTATGAGCGGAGTTGTTTCTACGAGTATGTCCAGGAGAGAGTTGATGATGGAGAGTTCCTCTCTCAGGTCAGCTTGCCGCCATGCGGGCGACCATCATACAGCCGTCCATTATGGGTGGCAAGAAAGGTAGCCAGGGGAATTTCTTCCTGCTTGATAAACCCTCTTTCCGGCAGCGCACCATTATTAACCATTTCCACCACCGAACAGATCGAAGCGGCGGTTGTCCAGGCAATGGTTCGGCGCATTTTTCCGGCAATTTCAACGGGAGAATAGGCTCTGACAAATTCTTCACGGTTGAGATTGCCGTTCTGCCAGCCCTCTGCGGAGGCGTGGATATACACCACATCCTCGCTTACCGGTGGCTTGGCGTTGACCAGGATCTTGCCGGCGTGGGCCCTGTCTTCGCGCATCAACAGTTCATGCAGGAAAAAGTTCATCAGGGCGGCGTGTCCTGGATATCGGATAGATTTGTAGTCAAGGTTTTCCACCAGACCATGATAGGTTTCACACATGGTGCCCAAGCCCCCCGAAGTGGTGAAGGCTTCGAGTTGCAGACCATTGATGACGATCATTTCCAGCCATTCAAGAGGCGAAACCCATTTACGGACCCCCCCTTCAATGACTTCACAGTCGTGGAGATATTCATTGACCACCCCCTCCGGCGACCAGTTGAAGGCATAGCCGAGCAGGCCGGTCGGATGCTTCGGCAGGGCTCCGACCCGCAGCTTGATGGATCTGATTTTGTCAAATTTCTGGGCCAGAGAAGCCCCGACAATCGCAATAAAGCCGGGGGCCAGACCACATTGCGGAGCCATGACTGTCGGACTGGTTTTGCTCATTTCGATGATTGCCCTGGTGGTGCCGACATCCTCGGTGAGATCAAAGTAGTGGACCCCGCATTGCGCGGCGACCCGGGCTACCGCGACGTTGAAATGATAGGGCAGGCAGGAAATAATTGCCTCATGGTTTTTGAGGGCTGCCGTCAGGTCGGCATGGCTGGTGACATCGAGGGCCTGGACGGGGAAAGGGAACGTTTCGGCGGGATGTAAATCTGCTCCTGTTACCTTGAATCCCGTTTCATGCAGCAGAACAGCCACCAGATAACCGACCTTGCCAAGCCCCAGAACCAGAACAGAGTTGATACGCTTATCCATTGTTGCTCTCCAGTTTGATCAAACAGGTTAGAATAGTCGGTGAACAATCCGGCCATCAAAAAGGGTCATATCTACTTTTGCCCGGGGGATGGAAGACGGCGGGCCGGTGAGGATGTTTGTGCTGAGCACCGCCAGGTCGGCTTTGTTGCCTGGAGCAATAGCCCCCAGATCGTTGGCCTTATGGACTGTCGCCGGGACAGAGGTATACGCGTTCAATGCCTCAGCGACACTGATCCGGGCGTTGGGGTACCAGCCTTTCTCCGGTGTACCGTCAGGGCGCTGCCTGGTGACCGCGGCATGAATGGCCGGCAGCGGGTCGGGACTGCATACCGGACAGTCAGAGCTGAACATGACAGGAGCGCCCGTGTCTATCAGCTGCCGGAAGGCATACGCCCATTGGCCTTTTTCCGCCGCGATGCGGTCGATAAGGTTAATGTCCAGAATCATATTCGCCGGGGTGACGTTGAGTGCCAGGTTGAGCTTGCCGAGTCGTTTCCTGTCTTCCGGACGAATCATCTGCACATGCTCGATACGGTGGCGAAAAAGCGGTGTGAGTGATGCCGGGCTTTTGCTGCGGCTCGCCTCAAGGCTTTCGAATATATTGATTATTTCCCGGTTGGCGCGATCACCGATAGCATGGACCATGACCGAGAGGCCAGCCTGGTCGGCTTTTTCGATATCTCTGGCCAGAAGCTGCATATCCATCAGCGGCATGCCGCGTTCGGCATCAAGGTAGGGATCGATCATCCAGGCCGTGCGCGCCCCCATGCCGCCATCGGAGAAAAACTTGATATGGCCGATGCGCAGGCAGTCGCTGCCGAAACCGGAGCGGAGGCCAAGGCCGATGATGTCGTCAAGTTGATGGCCGGGCAGGCTCATCCAGCAGCGAAGATTAAGCTGTTCTGCCTGGTCAAGCTGCTGAAAACACTGAAAAGAGCTGGCGCCATCGCTATCGGCCATCAGGCGTATATCCTGAATACTCGTGATTCCCCAGCGATGAAGCGTCTCGATGCCATCGGTAAAGGCATTGGTCACCTGGTCAGCTGTCGGGGCAGCAATAGCCCGGCGTACCAGGTTGATAGCCAGTTCACGCAGGACGCCGGTGGGGGCTCCTGCTCCATCACGTTCGATCCTTCCTTCGGGTGGGTCGGGGGTGGAGCTGTCTATCCCGGCTAGATGCAATGCCGCTGAATTGGCAACGGCCAGGTGGAGATCGCAGCGCCACAGCAATACCGGATGATTCGGGGCCGCCTTGTCAAGGCTCAGGCGATCAGGTTGGTGTGGAACACTCCATTCGGTCTCGTTCCAGCCCTGACCCATGATCCACTGGCCGGGGGCAAGGTTTTGAGCATTGTTCTGTATACGAGCAAGCAGATCTTCGAGGCTGGTCAGGTCGGCCAGTTGCAGGTCCAGACGTTTCAGGGCCCATTCGTAGAAATGAATGTGGCTGTCGAAAAATCCAGGGACGACCAGGCGGCCGTCAAGGTCGATCTTTTGCGTATCCGGACCCGCCAGGTGCTGCATGTCGGCGCTGCTGCCAAGAGCGATAATGCGTCCCCGGCAAATAGCCAGAGCGTCTGCCGTTGGCAGAAGCGGGGTGTTGATATTGCCACTGGCCAGATTGGCATTGTAAAGAACAATTTCAGGGCAGTGTTTTTCTTTCATAGATTCACAATAGGAAACCATTTTGGAACGGATCATTTGGGTCAAGGACAAATTGATGCAGGCCGGTCATTGTCGCGCTTCCTCTGACCTGACCGATAATACCGCCAAATTCGCCTATGGTCAATTCACGGATGATTCTCCCCTCGAAAACTGTGCCCAAAGGGCTCGCGTTCCGGTAAGTCTCGCCAATGCCGAGCCTGCCTTTATGGTGCATCAGGGTCATTTTCGCTGTGGTGCCGGTGCCACAGGGGGATCTGTCCATATGGGACTGGCCATAGGTGACCACGCTTGTGCCGTTTTGCCCTTGCACATCTCCGGGGTTTTCGGCATAAAATTCAGTAACATCAATGCTGTTGACCTCAGCTCGTTCAGGATGATAGACCTGCAGCTCCCGGTTGGCTGCATCGATTATGGCCATGCCGAGAGCAATAAGTTCGGCGCTGTTTCTGGCAACGAGTTCGATACCGATCGATGCAGCCGATACCATGGCAAAAAAACCGCCGACGCAGACCAGATCAACGGTCACCCGGCCAAATCCCGGTACTTCCAGCGGGCAGTCCGTCTTCAGGACAAAGGACGGTACCATATCGATGCCGACCGAGAGCACTCGGCCACCTGAAACCCGGGTATGGGCGTGCAGGGGGCCGGATGGAGTATCGACGGTAATAATCGTATCGCCGTTTTCCGCTTTAATTGCGCCGGTTTCGATCAGGGTGGTGACGGCGCCGATGGTGGCATGGCCACAGAGATAGGGGTAACGTCTGGCGTCCATATAGATGAGGCCGAACTGCGCCTGTTGGCTGACCGGTTCGGTGACCACCGCGGCGAACATATCTCTGTGGCCTCTCGGTTCTTGCGTGAGCAACAGGCGCAAATTGTCGTATCGTGAGGCGAAAAAATCCCGTTTTTCTATGATCGTATTGCCGGGAAGCTCATTTATCCCTCCTATCAGCAGTCTGGTAGGTTCTCCTTGGGTATGCGAGTCAATTGTCAAAAACTGGTCGGGATAACGATGGGAAAATCCTTTTGCAACCTGGTCGAGTTTCAGCATAGATAACCTGGACTTTTTTACTTTTATAACAATTTAACAACGAAGCAGATGAAGATTGCTATCCCCTTTGGGGAATTTTTACGACACCATCAAGTTTCAATGGCGAGCAGATGACAATGATGCGGTGCCACCTGCACTCTGACTTTTTCACCGATGTTGTAGATTCTGGTGCGCATCATGCTGATAATGTGAATTTCTCTTCCGGTACCCAACTCAATGAAATAACTGATTTCGCCTCCCATGTAGCTGCGGTCCTTGATGCGACCGGCAAAGGAATTCATCTCCTCTTTAGTGGTAATTTCATCTTCGTCTAAAAGATCAAAACGCTGGGCGCGGACCACCAGTTCGACTCGGTCCCCGAGGTTAAAAGTGTTTTTATTATCGGCAAAGAGCAGGTCGCCGGTTTCAATCTGAACCTGGACATGCTCTTTGTTGACGTCGACAATCTCGCCCTTAATAAAATTGGAGTGGCCAAGAAAATCGGCGACAAAATGATTGACCGGCTCGTTATAGACAGTCTGTGGATCGCCTTCCTGCTGTTTACGGCCGGCCTTCATAACCAGGATCTTGTCCGACATGGACAGTGCTTCACGCTGGTCATGGGTGACGAAAATTGTGGTGACCCCCAGCATCTGCTGCAGGTTGTCTACTTCCCGTCGCATTTCTTCGCGAAGGTTTTCATCGAGGGCAGAGAGAGGTTCATCCATCAGCAGCACATCGGGTTCAATGACGATTGCCCGGGCCATGGCGATGCGCTGCTGCTGCCCGCCGGACAGCTGATTCGGCATGCGTTTTTCGACGCCGGGCAGCCGGACCATCTCCAGGGCCTGCATAACTTTCTCCCGGATCTGGTTTTTCGATATATTGCGATATTTCAGGCCAAAGGCGACGTTGTCAAAAATGGTCTTATGTGGAAAAAGAGCATAATTCTGGAAGATCATTCCCAGGTTGCGCTTATGGATCGGAGTATCATTAATGCGTACCCCCTTGATAAAGATATCGCCTTCGGTGGGATCTTCAAGTCCGGCCACCATGCGCAGCAGGGTAGTTTTGCCGCAGCCTGAAGGACCCAGCAGGGTTACCAGGCTGCCTTCTTCGATGTCAAAATCCATTTTCTCCACGGCGGTTACTTTGCCGTATTGCTTCATTATGCCTTTGAACTGAACCAAGGGCTGTTTCTTGCTGGTAGCCAATGTACGCGGTCTCCCTGTTTTTGATTATGTGCTGCAGGGCCGGATACTTGGCAGTGCGAAGTGCCCGGCCCTGGTTTACCAAAAAAAAATCAGCTTCCCGCCTTGATGCGGTCCCATTTTTCTGTCCATTCCAGCTGGTTGGCGTTCCAGTAGGCCGGGTCGGCAAAGAGGTAGCCGTCCAGCTTGCCGGTCGGATCAAAGGCCGGCATTTTTTTGATCTTGTCGGTCAGGGCAACCTTGGTCGGATCAAGGCTCGGCGGATAGTTCTGTCCTTCGGATACCGCGATGGCCGCCGCAGGCTCGAGCATGAAATTGAGCAGTTTTTGGGCCACGTCGAGATCGGTCCCCTTGAGGACAAAGAGATATTCCATCCAGGAATAGGTGCCTTTGGGCGAGAGATAGCCGATGGGGTGACCTTCCTGCTGCAGCGCCGCAACTCTGCCGGACCAGGCGACGGTGGCAAAGATTTCCCCATTGGCGAGCAGGCTCATTAATTCGGCTCCGGAGCTCCAGTATTTTTTCATCAGGTCGCGCTGTTCACGCAGTGCGGCCCATATAGCCTTGAGGTCGGTCATCTTGTTGGGGTCCTGGTTGGTATGCAGTGCGGCATACCACATATTGGTTCTGAAATCACCGCCCCAACTGCCCAGCTTGCCTTTCAGCTCTTTATCCCATAACAGAGCAACTCCCAGTTTCTCGGCCTTTTCCTTACTTATTTTGTCACTGTTATAGGCGATTCCTGTCTGGCCAAGATCATAGGGAACTGCGGAAAGTGTTCCCTTGGTTATCTCTCGCAGTGGTTTGATCATGGAAGGCATGACGTTTTGCAGATTAGGGATTTTTGATTCATCCAGCACCGAAGCAAATCCCAACCCAGCGTAACGGGCATAGTCAAAGACTGCACTGAGATGGGCTATGTTAAATTCGCCGCCTGGTGGGTAGGAGGCCTTGACTCGGGTCAGATAGGAGTCCATGTCGCCGAACTCACCTTCGATCACTTCTATCCCATTTTTTTCTGTAAAGGGTTTGAAGGCGTATTTCCGGAGAGCCTCGGAAGTCGGGCCGCCCCAGCTATCAAAACGGATAGAGTTAGCTGCAAATGCATTGGTGACAGCATTGCCAAAAGGGGATCCCACAAGGCCTATGGAGGCACCGGCCAGAGCAAGGTATTTGAGAAAATGACGACGGCTGAGTTGGTCACTTTTATAGGCGTCATATACCCTGTCCAGTTTTTCTGTTGTTACTGTGGTCATTGGTTCTCCTCTGTTGTTGATTTTGTCTTACGTGCTAGGCTTTTACTTTGGCAAACTTGCGCGACAGATATCCTGCCAGCAGGGGGGTGGCAACGGTCATCACAATCATCACCGTGCCCAGGGCGTTAATTTCCGGACTGATCGAGTTGCGCAGCATACTGAAAATCTTGACCGGAACCGTCTGGTTTTCGGCGGTGGCCCAGAAAAGGGTGGCGGTGATGTCATCAAACGATATGGTAAAGGAAAAAAGGGCC
>JBBRDD010000242.1:0-6928 GCA_038204235.1 Desulfobulbales bacterium | reverse complement strand
ATTGAAGATCTTGCCAAGAACTGCAGCTTTACCGAAGTGGCTTATTTGATCCTGCACGGCGAATTACCAACGTTTGATGCCCTTGAGGTCTTTAAACACGATATGCGCCGTTTTGCGTTGCTCCATGAAGACATGATCCATTTTTTCGATCATTTTCCACCAAACGCATCGCCTATGTCGATTCTTTCGACCACCGTCAATTCTCTGCACAACTACTATCCTGAGATGGACGCAGACGACGATCCATACGGTGGCTACTCGGTCACCACCGCCCGCCTGCTGGCGAAGACAAGGACCATAGCTGCTTTTTCCTACAAAAAGAGTATCGGCCATCCCCTGGTCTATCCCAGCCCACGGTTAAACTATTGTGAAAATTTTCTCAATATGATGTTTGATGTGCCGAATCTGCCCTATAAGATTAAACCGGAATTCGTATCGGCTTTGAATAAACTGCTGATCCTCCATGCCGACCATGAGCAGAACTGCTCGACATCGACAGTTCGCCTGGTGGGCAGTGCCGGGGCAAACCTGTACGCATCTATTTCAGCAGGAATCAGTGCACTCTGGGGTCCGCTGCACGGCGGAGCCAATCAGGCGGTTATTGAAATGTTACTGGCGATCCACAAAGACGGCAACAACTACAAGAAGTATATCGCCAAGGCAAAAGACAAAAACGACCCCTTCCGGCTCACCGGCTTTGGTCACCGGGTATACAAAACCTTTGATCCCCGGGCAAAAATCATCAAGGATGCTTGCGCCGAGATAATGGACGAACTGGAAATTAACGATCCGCTCCTTGACATTGCCCTGCAAATGGAAGAACACGCCGCCAGTGATGAATACTTTATCCAGCGCAATCTCTACCCGAATGTCGATTTCTACAGCGGCATAATCTATCGCGCCATGGGAATTCCAACCAACATGTTTACCGTGATGTTTGCTCTTGGTCGACTTCCCGGCTGGATAGCTCAATGGACGGAGATGAAGGAAGATCGGGAAAATGCCAGAATCGGACGTCCCCGGCAGATCTATTCCGGCCAGACCCGCCGCGCCTTTGTGCCCATGCAGGATCGGCATTAGAGCACCCATCGACACCTCTCTCGTCAGCAGGCGATTGAGGTGTCCTGTTCCTCTAGCTGAATTGTAATATTTTCGGATATCTGTCCCGGTGTCGCTTGTCTCTCTGCTCATTTTGCCAGGCTCTTTCCCACTTCAAAATTGACCACAAGCGGCACATCAATTTTCAGGGCATGCTCCATGGCCTCTTTAATTAGCGGTCTGGTCTGCTCCAGCTCCGCTTCGGGCAGCTCGAAAACCAGTTCATCATGGACCTGCAGCAGCATTCTGGCGGACAGCTTGCTCTCGACAAGAGCCTTCTCGCATCGTATCATAGCCAGCTTGATAATGTCGGCGGCAGTGCCCTGGATAGGAGTATTGATGGCTATTCTCTCGGCGAATTCCCGGCGCACCTTGTTTTTCGAATTGATCTCCGGAACAGCTCTCCGACGTCCGAGCAAGGTCGTCACATAACCATTTTCCCTGGCCTTATTGACGATGTCCTGCATAAATTTTGCTACCCCGGTATACAGGTGAAAATAACTGTCGATAAATCGCTGCGCCTCTTTGCGGCCGATATCAAGCTGATTGGCAAGACCAAAGCTGCTCATGCCATAGACGATACCGAAATTGATACTCTTAGCCACCCGACGCATCTCAGAGGTAATGAGCAGGGGCGACACCCCAAAAATTTCTGCCGCGGTTCTGGCATGAATATCTTCGCCTGACCGGAAAGCGCTGAGCAGCGCAGGATCCTGTGAATAGTGGGCAAGGACCCGCAAATCTATCTGAGAATAATCCGCCGATAGAAACAGCAGACCATCATCCGGGACAAAGGCGCCACGGATGCGACCGCCTTCCTCAGTGCGTATTGGGATATTCTGCAGATTAGGATCGCTGCTCGAAAGCCGACCGGTCGCGGCAACGGCCTGATTAAAGGATGAATGTATCCTGCCGGTCTTCGGGTCCTGTAAATGGCTGAGCTTATCAACATAGGTCGTAAGCAGTTTGGTGAGTGTCCGGTAGCGTAGAATCAGCGCCGGCAGTTCATGTTTTTTGGCCAGTTGCTCCAATACCTTTACGTCTGTTGAAAAGCCTGTTTTGGTCTTTCTACCATGAGGCAGGCCCTGCTCTTCAAACAATATCTGGGCAAGCTGGGCCGGTGAGTTGATATTGAATTCATGGCCGGCCAGGCCATAAATTTGCTGTTCCAGAATTTTGAGCTTGCCGGTAAACTCGACCGACAGGGCATCAAGAACCGTCGGATCAAGACAGATACCCGCCAGTTCCATTCGGGCCAGGATGGTAACAATCGGCATCTCAACTTCCCGGAACAGCTCCATAACCCCCTTTTCTTGGAGCTGTGGCTCGAATTCCTGCCACAGCAGCAGCGTGCCATAGACATCTTCGCAGCTATAAATTCCGGCCTTGTCGATTTCCACGTAAGCAAAGCAGTCCTCCCGCTTGTCCCCGCCGACAACCTCGGTAAAGGAGGTCATTTTCAAACCTCGCTGCAGGCAGAGGGCATCCAGTTTAAGGGAACGCCCCTCGCTCTCCAGAAGATACGCTGCAATCAGCGTGTCAGAAAGCGGCTCCGCGAGCTCAATATCCCACTGCTGCTTTATTACCGTGAAATCGTATTTAAGATTGTGCGCCACTTTAGTTATCGACGGCGACAAGAAGATCGGCTTCAAGGCAGCCATAACGTCCCGAGCGTCGAGTTGCCCTTCGGCCAGGTTACCATCTGCATCGAGATGACCAAATGGAATGTACCAGGCCCTCGTCAGATCAGCACAGAGGGAAATGCCGACAAGGCGGGCATTTCTGGCATTTAAGGAGGTCGTCTCGGTATCAACCGCCAGGATGTCGACATCCTTTAGAGCCTCAACGAGTTCGGTCAAATGGCGACTATTGCGGACAGTCATAAAACCCTCGACAGGTACCGCTGTTGAGGTATCAATCCCTTTTAACAGGCTGGCGAACTCAAGTTCGGTATAAATTTCGGCCAACTGCCGGTCATCACCATCCTGTAACAGATAGCTGTCTAGTTGCTCCGGGATTGCCACATCCGATCTCAGACAGATTAAATCTCTGGAGAGATAGGCCTTGGCCCGATTAGCGATAATATTTTCTTTCATCTTGGATTTTTTCAAATCATCAACATGGGCATACAATCCATCAAGACTGGCGAAATCGCCGATCAGCTTTTCCGCGGTTTTCGGCCCGACACCCGGCACTCCAGGAACATTGTCGGAACTATCCCCCATCAAGGCAAAGAAATCGAGCAGCTGGTCAGGCCGGAGGCCATATTTCTCTTTGACCGCCGCCAGGTCCATTACCTTATCTTTCATGGGGTCCCACATGACCACATCGTCTGACACAAGCTGCAGGAGATCCTTATCCCCGGAGACTATCACAACCTTGTGACCCAGTACGGTGAATCGTTTTACCACGGAGGCAATGATATCGTCGGCCTCGAAATCCTGTTCCTCCAGCATGAGGATGTTTGATGCGGCGACGAAGCGTCTAATGAACGGGATCTGCATACTCAGATCATCCGGCATCGGTGGACGATTAGCCTTGTACTGATCATAGAGCTGATGGCGAAATACCGGCCCCCGGGAATCAAAGGCCATGACCAGGTATTTGGGATTTTTTTCCCGTATCAGCCGTTTAACCATTGTAACAAAACCGAGGACCGCATGGGTTGAAACGCCTCTGCTGTTGGAAAGCGGTGCTATGGCGTGATATGCCCGATAGATGTAGGCACTGCCATCAATGATATATATTTCTTCTTTCACTGCCTGTAACTCCATTTGTATTTGAAAATAATTCAGCACAAGATCAGGCCGAACACCAGGCCGGCCTCAGCAATATATAATGATCAGACTATAGCTGGTTTTCATGCTTTTGCATTGAAGAATCGATTTTCATGCCCACAGGCCGAAAAAGGCAAAAAAAAAGCCCCGGGACATTGCAGACCCGAGGCTTTTGGTTGTCTCTCTTATTTTGTTACCTTGGCGTTCTCACCCAGGAAGCCTGAGGGCCTTTATCGCCGACAGTTTCCCCGAAGGAGACACTGTCGCCTTCGGTAAGATCGTCCATGTTCAAATCTTTCAGAGCGTTTTCATGAAAATAAATATCTCTTTTATCCGATGAGGTAATAAACCCATAGGATTCATGTGGAGAAAGCTTTCTGATGATACCAAGACCATCGGCCGATGCTTCCTGACCTGGCTGTTTATGACTTTTCCTTTTTTTCCTCTGGATCTCTTTAAGCTGTAAGGTCAACACATCAAAGGACTCAGTGAGCGCCGCACGTACAGTCTCTGCGTTCCTGGTGACAACAACCGTATCATTAGGTACCGTCGCGACCAGTTTGATCTCAAACCCACCCTCTTTGTAATGGGTCGTGGCTTCAATGCTGACACGTAAATGCAAAACAAAATTTGGATAGAACCGAATGAGTTTTTCCTGTTCCTCTTCGATCTTCGTCTGCCAACCTTTACGTAACTCAACATTTCTGGCTTCGATCTTCAGTTCCATATAGTTCCTCCAGCTCTGTTTCAAACAGCGGCTTTGCCGCCGTTTTACTCATGCATCGTCCGATGCATCCCCTGCAATCCATCAACGTACCAGACAGAGGGAACATCTCAAAAATCCTGGTCGAAGACGGTCTGCTCTTGTTAGTATTATATTTCCCTCTTCCTGAGAATCAAGTCCGCATAGTATTTTATCGGTGCAATTCAGGCAGTTCTAACTTTTTACCTGAAAAAAAATGACAAACGTGGCTATTCATAAATTTTCTCTGTATAATTATGTGCTTTTCAAGCTCACCAGATAACCCGTTGATACTCAAGGAGTGACACATTGCGAAACGGCAAAAACGGAGTCATCCTTCTCAATATGGGCGGTCCAGACACCTTAGACAACGTCCGCCCCTTTCTCTTCAATCTCTTTTCCGATCGAGACATCATCCAGCTGGGTCCCGCCTTTCTGCAAAAATTTCTCGCCTGGATAATAGCGAGGCGAAGAGCTCCGAAAAGCCGGGCTATTTATGCCAAGATAGGCGGAGGTTCTCCGCTTAAAGATATCACTTTTCGTCAGGCGGAAGCCCTGCAGAATCTTCTTTGTGAAGATGGCGACTATATTGTGACCGTCGCCATGCGTTACTGGCCGCCGTTTGCCGACCAGGCAATACAGGAGTTGCTGACCGCAGGAGTTGAGCATCTTACCGCTCTCAGCTTGTACCCCCACTATTCAAAAGCCACCACCGGCTCATCACTGTCGCAGCTGAAGCAAAGCCTGCAGCTGCTCGCGCCGGATATACCTCTCACCTGTATCTCTTCCTGGCCCACCCAGAGTGACTATATTACAGCATTGGCTGACAATATCATGAAGGAATTGCCCTCCTTTGCGTCCCAACCCGTGCAAATCGTCTACAGTGCTCACAGCCTCCCCGTCTCTTTTATCCGAGATGGCGATCCCTATGTAGAGCATATCCAGCAAACCATCGGGGCAGTTGAACAGATCACCGGGCAAAGTGGCAGACTCTGTTATCAGAGCCGGAGCGGTCCTGTTGAGTGGCTCTCCCCTTCAACCCCGGAAATGCTACAGGCCCTTGCAGAGGAGGGATGCAAAAATATTTTGATGGTACCGATAAGCTTTGTCTCAGATCATGTAGAGACCCTGTACGAAATAAACATGCTGTATCGTGAACAGGCGGCCAAGCTGGGGATGTGCCTCAAATCGAGTCCCTCGCTCAACACCAATCCCCTCTTTATTCAGGGACTTAGGTCTTTGGTTCTGCAGAAGAACAGCTGACTGCCTATTCTCCCCTGCCCATGGAGTTTGGAAACCGGCGCATACGCACATTCATCAGCAGCCCTAACCCAAGCATGGTGGTCATAAGAGAAGAACCGCCATAGGAGACAAGCGGCAGGGGTATGCCGACGACCGGAAGAAAGCCCATGACCATGAACAGGTTAATGACAGCCTGCCAGAAGATGAGCATAACCACCCCATAGGCGAGCAACACCCCAAATCGATCTTTCGCATACATTGCGACATACAAGCCCCAAAGCAAGAGCAGGAAGTAAATCCCAATAAAAATCACACTCCCGGCAAAACCCCATTCTTCCCCCCAGACCGAGAAAGCAAAATCGGTGTGCCGTTCCGGGAGAAAATGCAGGTGTCCCTGTGTCCCTTCCATATAGCCCTTGCCGAATCTTCCTCCGCTGCCGACGGCTATTTTGGACTGCAACACCTGATAGCCATGTCCCATCGGATCTTGTTCGGGATTAAGAAAGGTTGCTATCCGCTGCTTCTGGTATGGTTTCAACAGTTTTTCCCAGGCAAATAATACCGCCCCAAGTCCGAGACTCCCCATGATGAGGTACGTAGACATCCTGAGTTTGACGAATACTGTCATCGAGACAAAAATGACACCGAGCATCAGGGCCGTACCCAGATCAGGCTCTAGCAGGATAAGCACGAAAGGAATGCCGGTAAGCAAGATTGGCATAACCAGGTCTTTAATTGCGTATCCGTCATTAATTTCTTTTCTTGAATAGTAGCTGGCAAGAGTGACAACCAGCATGAGTTTCGCCGGTTCCGACGGCTGCAGTTTGAAAAATCCGAGATTAATCCAGCGCTGGGCTCCGCCGGCTTCATGCCCCGCGATAAATGCATAGAGCAGAAGAAGATTAGTTAAGATATAAAATGGATAATTCCACGAATGCAGCTCCTGGTAATCGAAACTGATGATAAACACAAACGCGGTAAACGCCATGAGGAAGAAGTATCCCTGCCTGATATACGGAGGCATACCATACCCTTTTGGTGGGAACGAGGCGCTGTAAAGGTTGAAAAA
>JBBRDD010000241.1:0-6975 GCA_038204235.1 Desulfobulbales bacterium | reverse complement strand
ACGCCATCAATAAGGTGACAGCTTACCGATGAAAATATTAAGTAAAATCATGGAAGAGGCAGGGCGCCATTTTGAAAAAGGCGGCCGATTCGCTCGCTGGTACCCGCTTTACGAGGCGGTTGACACCATCCTCTTCGGCTCGAATCAGACTACCAGGATTGCTCCCCATATCCGGGACTCCTTCGACCTGAAACGGATCATGACGACGGTGCTGATCGCCCTTGTGCCCTGTACTCTCATGGCCATGTGGAATACCGGCTACCAGGCCAATCTGGTCATAGAAGCGATGGGACTTGCCGGACCGAATGGCTGGCGGGGTGCGATTATGGCACTGGTCGGCTGCAACCCGGCCAGCCTGGTCTCTAATTTTCTGCACGGCTCTCTCTATTTTCTGCCGGTATATTTAGTGACCATGCTGGTCGGAGCTTTTTGGGAAAGCGTGTTCAATTTAATTCGGGGCCATGAGTTTTCCGAGGCCTTTACGGTAACCGGCTTGCTTTTTTCCCTGACCCTGCCGGCGACTATTCCCCTCTGGCAGGTGGCTGTAGGCATCAGTTTCGGTTTAATTTTTGTCAAAGAGGCCTTTGGCGGAGTGGGCCGCAACTTCATGAACCCGGCCCTGGCCTCACGGGCCTTTATCTATTTTGCCTATCCGGCGCAGATGACCGGCGATATGGTGTGGACCGCAGTCGACGGCGTCTCCGGGGCAACCGCGCTGGCTCAGTTTGCCGCCGCGCAGCCCGGACAGGCCGCTCATGTACTGGATTCGGTCCATATGACCTGGGCCCAGTCTTTTCTCGGTACCATCCCCGGTTCCATGGGCGAGACATCGACGCTTGCCTGCCTGATCGGTGCCTTTATTCTGCTGATAACCCGAATTGCCCCATGGCGGGTCATGGCTTCGACGCTTATTGGGGCACTGCTGTGCAGCTCGTATTTTTATTTTATCGGCAGCGATGTGAACCCTCTATGGGCAATTCCACCGCACTGGCATCTGGTTCTGGGCGGTCTTGCCTTTGGCCTGGTTTTTATGGCCACCGATCCGGTCTCCGCCGCCCATACCCGCACGGGTCAGTGGCTCTACGGCTTACTGATCGGGGTGCTGGCCATCATGATCCGGGTGGCAAACCCGGCTTATCCGGAAGGAATCATGCTGGCTATTCTCCTCGGTAATGTCTTTGCCCCGCTATTTGACTACTTTGTTATCCAGGCCAACATCAAGAGAAGGATGCTTCGTCATGGCTGAAGAAAACGCTGCTAAACCTTTTTATTCAGTGCTTGTTCTGGCCTTTGTCTGCTCAGCCCTGGTCGCGGCAGCGGCAGTCGGACTGCGACCGCAGCAGGAGGCCAACCGGGTACTCGACCGAAAAAAGAATATCCTCTATGCAGCGGGATTGTATCAGAAAGGCACAACCATCGACCAGATGTTTGCACCCATAGAAACGAAGGTGATTGAACTTGCCTCCGGGAAATTTGTGCCGGAAGAGACGATCAAACCGGAATCCTACAAGCAACTGAAAGCGGCATTGTCCGATGATACCGGACGGAAATTGAGCAATGAGGAAGACATTGCCAGACTGCGACGCCTGGAAAAATATTCTCTTGTTTACCTGGTCAGGCAAGGAGACAAGATCGAACAGATTATCCTGCCGGTGCGGGGCAAGGGGCTCTGGTCGACCATGTATGCCTATGTTGCCCTCGACGGCGACTTGAACACCATTCGCGGCGTCTCCTTCTATGAGCATGGCGAAACACCAGGCTTAGGGGGTGAAGTGGAAAACCGCCGCTGGCAGAAAGGCTGGCAGGGAAAAGAGGTATATAACGACAGTGGCGACATGGACCTGCAATTCGTCAAAGGCAAAGCGGCAGGCGAAGGTGCCGCCAGGCTGCACCAGATCGACGGGTTATCGGGGGCTACACTTACCACCAAAGGCGTTAACAATCTTATGGAATTCTGGTTTGGAGAACATGGTTTCAAACCTTTTTTTGCCCGGTTAAAGATGGAGAATTCTCATGGCTGAAACCAAGATGGAGCTGATCTCCCGCTCAATATTTGAACGTAATCCCATAGCCCTGCTGGTGCTTGGCATCTGCTCGGCACTGGCGACCACCGGCCAGATGACCACGGCTTTCGTCATGTCGATCTGCGTCACACTCGTGGTGGCTTTTTCCAGTATGACCATCAGCATCGTCCGTTACCAGATCCCCAACAGTGTGCGGATCGGTCTGCAGATAATGGTCATTGCCACCCTGGTCATCATTGTCGATCAGATCCTGAAAGCCTATTTTTTCGGGCTGTCCAAACAGCTGTCGATCTATGTCGGCCTCATTATCACCAACTGCATCGTCATGGGCCGTGCCGAAGGCTTTGCCATGTCCAATCCACCGATATCCAGTTTTTTCGACGGAATCGGCAACGGACTCGGCTATGGTTTTATTCTCATGTCGGTGGCCTTTGTCCGTGAGCTTTTCGGGTCGGGCAGTATCTTTGGCATGGAGATTCTGCCACTGAGCACCAACGGCGGCTGGTATGTCCGCAATGGTATGCTGGTCCTGCCGGCCAGTGCTTTTTTCCTCATTGCCCTGCTTATCTGGCTCCTGAGAACCATGGATCCCAAACAACAGGAGAAAGACTGATGTCGCACTATATTGATATCATTATCCGGTCAATCTTTCTGGAGAACCTGCCGCTGAGCTTTTTCCTCGGCATGTGCACCTTTATGGCTATCTCCAAACAGGTAAAAAGCGCAACCGGACTCGGCGCCGCGGTACTGGTCATCCAGGTGATAACCGTCCCCATTAATAATCTGATCCTCACCTATGTGCTCAAACCGGGTGCTCTGGCCTGGGCCGGGCACCCGGAACTCGATCTCAGTTTTCTCGGACTGCTCACCTATATCGCCATTATCGCCGCAGTCGTACAGATTCTGGAAATGGTTCTTGATCGGTTTATTCCGACGCTTTACAACACCCTGGGAATTTTCCTGCCCCTGTTGACAGTCAACTGCGCCATCTTCGGCGGGACCCTGTTTATGGTTGAACGAGACTATACCTTTAGTGAATCTATCGCTTACGGTTTTGGTTCGGGCGCCGGATTTTTCCTCGCCGTAGTCTGTCTGGGAGGGATCCGAGAAAGGCTGGAATATGCCGATCCACCTCGAGGGCTGAAAGGCCTCGGGCTGACCTTTATCTCGGTAGGACTGATGGCCATGGCCTTTATGGGACTGGCCGGGATGGAAATGTGACCGAAGAAGGGAGACACAGACAATGACTGAAATATATTACGGTGTGGGCTGTTTTCTGGCTCTTCAACTCCTCCTGGTCACTATTATTGTCGTCGCCAAAAGGACGCTGTTGCCCAGTGGCGAAATCACCATTCTGATCAACGAGGATAAAAAAATTCAGGCAAGGCCCGGCGGAAAACTGCTGACTACTCTGGCGGAAGAGGGCATTATCCTCTCTTCTGCCTGTGGAGGTGGCGGCAGTTGCGGTCAATGTCGCTGCATCGTCAGGGATGGTGGAGGCTCCATTCTCCCAACAGAAAGAGGGAAAGTCAACAATCGCGATGCCAGGCGGGGTGTACGTCTTTCCTGCCAGGTTGCCGTTAAAAGAGATCTGGACATCGTGATTCCCGCAGAAATGCTCGAAGCCAGGAAATTGCAGTGCAAGGTACTCTCCAATAACAATGTCGCCACCTTTATCAAGGAATTGGTGATTGGCCTGCCGGAAGGAGAAGCGGTCGATTTTAAGGCTGGTGGATACATCCAGATCGAAGTCCCACCCCATACCCTGGAATACCAGAACTTTGAGATCGATGAGCGATTTCTTGCCGACTGGACCAAATTCAAGATGTTTCAGTATAAATCACACGTCTACAATCCGGTGACCAGGGCCTACTCCATGGCAAACTATCCAGGCGAGAAAGGCATCATCAAACTGAACGTGCGTATCGCCAGTCCCCCGCCCGGAAAAACTGAGATTCCACCCGGCCAGGTGTCCTCTTATGTCTTCAACCTCCAACCGGGCGATGATGTCACTATCACCGGCCCCTTCGGCGAGTTTTTCATGGATGACAGCGACTCGGAAATCATCCTTGTTGGCGGTGGGGCCGGCATGGCCCCTTTACGCAGCCATATTTTTGATCTTTTCAAGGCCAAAAAAACCACCCGCAAGGTCTCTTTCTGGTATGGCGGCAGAAGCCTGAAGGAAGTTTTCTATACCGAAGAATTCCTGGAAATTGAGAAGAACCATAATAATTTTTCCTTTCACCTTGCACTTTCCGACCCGCTTCCGGAAGACAACTGGACTGGACACGCCGGTTTTATTCATATGGTGCTGTACGATCAATACCTGAAAGATCATCCCGCTCCGGAAGATATTAATTATTACCTCTGCGGTCCGCCGATGATGAACCAGGCAGTTTTCGAGATGCTCGACAAGCTTGGCGTGGAAGAGGAAAACATTCATTTCGATGATTTCGGCGGATAATACCAAGACGATACAGCCGTTTACCGGATACCAAGTGAGCACGTTTAAGCTCAGGACGGCAAATTTTTATAAAATGACTATATTGCTCTTATGATAACTTTTCTCCTCACTCTCTGTATCACCTTCTCACTCCTGCTGCTGACGGTGATTCTGCTCAGTTACTGCAAGAGACGACAGAACCGTACCAACCACGGCTTAACCGGCATGTGCCACGAGAGCGGCGGAACCATGTGCGGCTGCTGCAGTTCCCAGTTACTGGCACAGGCGCCGAAAACCCTAAAACCTGGGGCATTACCTGCAACCTGCCAAAAATAACTGCAGCTGCCCATCTTTATCGCAAAACGTCGTTCGCACTCAGCTGAGGATATCTGACACTCCTGCTCCCCACAGTAACCGCACGCACTCCTGAAGGAATGCCGCCTTGTTGTGTTTTTTCTCGTGGATCTTCCCCTTTTGAGTCGCAGCAATATTTGATCAACGTTTCAACAAAACGACACCTCCTGGCGAAAACAACTACTTAAATTGCGGTTTTTATAATTTTTTGTGTTTTTATTTTGACTTTTACGCAAAAAACCGTATCTTCTCTCATCAATTATCAAACCAATTTTTCGGCAATATTCCTTGCCAGGAGCAAAAAAGTGCATGGATGTAGATGAAACCAATATCGCAATTCTCCGCCATTTAAAAGACGGCAGGCAGTCATATAAACTCATCGCCGAAGACTTGTCCCTCACCGAAAACACCATTCGGAGCCGGGTGAATAAACTCATTGAAGAAGGAATTTTAAAGTTTTCCGGCACGGTGCAGATCGACGCCCTTGCCGGACACAACCTGCTCTACCTTGGGATTAAACTGAAGACCATGGAATTGCAGAAAAAGGCTGAGGCGTTCAGCAAATTAAAAGGGGTGGTATCGGCGGGTATTGTTACCGGCAGATACGACATTATCCTGCAGGTCCTGCTCGGCCGTGACTACACCCTTCTTGAATTCATCACCGAGCAGGTGGCCAAAGTTGAGGACGTGCAAACAGTCGAAAGTTTCATCGTCTACCAGGGATACAACCTTAAAGTACCGTACATACTTTAAACAATCATTTAACAACAGGAGAACATCATGATCGTCGGAATTCTGAAAGAAATTAAAATCGCGGAGAACAGAGTGAGCATGACCCCGGCCGGAGTCGAGGTCATGATCCACAACAACCACCAGATGCTTGTCGAGAAAAATGCCGGCAAAGGCAGCGGTTTCTCTGACGCCGAGTACCAGCAGGCAGGTGCCACCATCGTTGATACCGCCGCGGAAATTTACCAGAAAGCGGATATGGTTATGCATGTCAAGGAACCACAGCCGCAGGAATATGACCTTATCCGTAAGGACCAGATTGTCTTCACCTACCTCCACCTCGCGGCGGACGAACAACAGACCAATGCTCTCATTAAAGCAGGATCGGTCAATATAGCCTATGAAACCATCCAGAAAAAAGACGGCTCCCTGCCACTGCTCACTCCGATGAGTGAAGTTGCCGGGCGGATGGCAGCCCAGGAAGGTGCCAATTACCTGCAGATGACCAAGGGTGGCCGGGGTATTCTTCTTGGCGGTGTTCCGGGTGTTGAACCGGGAACGGTGGTAGTCATCGGCGGCGGCGTCGTCGGCATTAATGCGGCACTATTGGCCTGTGGACTTGGCGGCAAAGTTTATCTCCTCGACACCAATCTTGATCGTCTGCGCTATCTGCGCGAAGTCATGCCGAGCAACTGCTTTCCGATCATGAGCAGCGTGCCGAAACTGCGTGAGCTTCTGGCCCAGGCGGATCTGGTCATCGGTGCCGTACTTATTCCTGGAGCAAAAGCGCCCAAGCTGGTCACCAGGGATATGCTGAAAGTCATGAAAAAAGGTGCTGTTATGGTCGATGTGGCCATTGATCAGGGTGGTTGTTTTGAAACATCAAAAGCGACCAGCCACGACAATCCGGTTTTCACTGTTGACGGAGTGGTTCACTACTGTGTTGCCAATATGCCTGGGGCAGTAGCTATAACCTCAACCCTGGCCCTGACCAACGCGACCCTTCCCTATGCAGTGCAGATAGCCAATAAAGGATGGAAGAAGAGTGCTCTTGAAAATGAAGAAATCGCGCTCGGCTTAAATGTTGTTGACGGTAAAATCACCTATAAGGGTGTTGCTGAAGCTTTTGGGCTGAAGTACACCCCGGTTGCCGAAGTCCTCAAGTAACAACAGCTGAAAACAGCAAAGGCCGACTCTGGAAGGAGTCGGCCTTTGTTGTTTATCCTGCAGCAGGTTTACTTTCCCAGAAGCAGATAGGCCTTGATAAACGGATCAAGGTTTCCATCAAGGACCGCATCGACATTGCCTGTTTCGTGGTCAGTGCGATGATCTTTTATCAAACGATACGGCTGCAGCACATACGATCGAATCTGGCTCCCCCAGGAGATCCCCTTCTTGTCTCCGGACAAACCTTCACTCTGTTCC
>JBBRDD010000240.1:0-6985 GCA_038204235.1 Desulfobulbales bacterium | reverse complement strand
TTCATGAGGATATCGCAGGACGACAATCCCATCAGAACTGTGATAACTTGATAATATTGCAAGGTTATCATATCCTTCAAGGATAAATTTCAAATAATGAAACCTGTCTGGTGATATCCGTAAGTAAACCTCGTTCAATTTTTTCATTATGTTAGCTCTACCCCAAGGTAAACGGTAAATTACTCAAGATAATTGCCCTGGCAGTATATGCAAGCAATACAGACCAGAATACATCGCAATTTCTTAATTGTTTTGAAATATTTACTAAAGTAACGCCTTAGACCATCAGGGAAGCGTCAATTTTTTTCATGTGGGCAGCGTTTCTTTCCAAGAGAGGATTGACCACCTCCGCTAGAAACTCTTCAGTTTGCTCTTCAGCACGACCAGTAAATTGGGAATAATCACTCACCATTTCTTCAAGCTCCGGCAAGGAGAAGGGGATTCGATCATCTTCAGCCAATCGTACAAACAGATCATTTTCCCTGCCAAGTTCCTTGACAACCTTGCCGGCAGCCAGAGAATGCTCCTTGACGATTTCATGCATTTCCTGTCGGCTTTCGCCTTTTTTGACTGCCTCCATAAGAATTTTTTCGGTGGCCATAAAGGGCAGTTCCGCCATGAGATGCCTTTTAATTTGCGCCGGAAATACAACCATATCTGAAGTAATATTCATAAAAAGCTTCAAAATAGCATCAGCAAGCAGGAAACACTGAGGAATATCCATTCTCCTGATGGCGGAGTCATCGAGTGTGCGTTCAAACCATTGATTGCTATAGGTGGCGGCAAAATTTTGCGGCATCGTCATTAACTTGCGAGCAAGTCCAGTCAGTCTTTCAGAGCGCATTGGATTTCTTTTATAGGCCATAGCGGAAGATCCGGTTTGATTTTTCTCGAATGGTTCCTCCTGCACCTTGAGGTTTGACAACAGCCGGAGATCAACCGCGAATTTATGCGAAGTCGACCCAATCCCGGCAAGTGTTTCCGACAGTTTCATATCGAGTTTTCGCGTATATGTTTGCCCTGTGACCGCAAAGACTTCACTAAATCCAAGTTTTTGCGCAACCAGCTGATCGAGCTCTCGAACTTTTTGATGATCTCCTTTAAACAACTCCAGAAAGGTAGCCTGTGTCCCCACGGTACCTTTAGCCCCACGAGCTTTAATTTGCTGCAGATACATATCAATATATTCAAGGTCCATAATAAGATCTTGAAGATACAAGGTGTTGCGCTTACCGACAGTTGTCGGCTGAGCCGGCTGATAATGCGTAAACCCAAGTGTTGGCAGCGCTTTATATTTCTGGCAAAATCCAGCAAGATTCTCAATCACCTGTAAAACGGAAGAGCGGATAAACTGCATGGCGGCTCTTTGGATAATCAGATCTGTGTTGCAGACAACGAACTGTGATGTCGCACCAAGATGGATGATACCGGCGGCTTTTGGGCATTTGCAACCGAACTCATAAACATGAGCCATGACATCGTGGCGTATTTCTTTTTCTTTCTGAGCAGCCAGATCATAATCAATATTGCCAATATTGGCGCGCATCTCATGTAACATTTCCTCACTGATTATATCGGTCAATCCAAGTTCGAATTCTGCTTCAGCGAGGGCCAGCCAGCATTTACGCCAGGTGGTGAATTTAGTCTTTTCCGAAAAAAGTTTTTGAATTTCAAGACTGGTGTAACGGCTGACAAGGGGCTCCTGATATATTTCGCGGGACATAGAACTCTCCGAATGGCTTTTTGAATAACAAACGAATAAATAATTGTGTGAAAAAAGATAGTTAAATAGAGAACACAGCAGATTTTGAAAAATCGCTCCGAATATGCATATCTATAGCATTTTTGCCTTAATAAACAAACCAAAGATACATTCACTCTCAGGCCAGAAAACCATCATATTTTCAAATATCACTAATGTCGCATAATGTATATTATGTATAGTTAAAATAATATGCAAACATAACAAGGACTACGAATCATCTACTGTGAATTTCTCAACCTCGTTCGACAGCAACAGGCATTTCCTTTTTACCCCTGTTGCTTTACAGGAAAACTTCAGAGAATACCTTAAGAAACAAATTGAAGCGAATATTCAATACCCAGAATTCACTTGAGGTAAAACCTAAAGAAGAATATGAGGTTTTACTGGTTGGTTCGCTATCGTCTCGTCAGTGGCTTAATTGACTGTAAAATGATTTTAATTGTCTTTTTCCAATTCTGAACGGGTTAAATTTCAATGACGCGCACCTGCCAGCTTATATTGCCACGAAATCTGTTCATGGTCGGTGTATAGATCATCTTTCTTCTTGGTTGTCTCTGGATATCCTCCAGGAGCTCCCCGAGCCGAAATCCTATTCCTTTAAGATTAGCAAATTTGCCGCGAATCGTTACCTGTAAATGTTCGGAATCCCTACCGACAGCTCGCGAATCAAGTATTGTTGCCGCGGCATCCTGAAAAAGCGGCTGCGGATTACCCGGCCCAAAGGGTTCGAGAAGCTGCAGGCAACGCAGATGGTCTTGATCCATAATTAATTCAGAAGAACAACTGATATCGTACCGTTTTTTTGGTATAATTTTCTTTTCGCTCACTGCCTTTCCCGCCTGATTTCTGAAATGAGCTGAAAACTTCGCCATATTGCCGGCGCTGACAGTTAACCCGGCTGCCATTTCATGACCACCAAATCGCTCAATCCATTGTGAACATTGCACTAACAAGGCAACAATATTAACTCCGTCAACGGATCTTGCTGAACCGACAAAAGATACCTGTCCATCAGGATGGTTTTTTTTGGCAAAAACAATAGCCGGAACCCGGAACATATCAACGAGCCTTGACGCAACGATGCCGGCAACTCCTTGATGCAAGTCCCCTTTTACGATCACACATTTGTCTTGTTCTATCTGCCCCGCACTGACCAAAGTTAATGCTGTTTCTAGATTTTCGCTGCTGATTCTTTTTCTCTGCTCATTGAGATCTGTTAAAACTTGGGCCAAATGCTTGGCTTTTTTGCGATCAGCCACGGTAAGAAGTTCGACGACAACTGTACTCTCCCCCAGTCTGCCAGCTGCATTTATTTTCGGTCCAATAAGGTAGCCAATATCTTCAGAAGTTACATACCCTCCGCCAATTTCACAGGAAATCAGCAGTTCATCAAGACCTGCAAACTGTGGTTCGCAGAGCGCTTCAAGACCTGCTCGGACTAAAATTCTATTGGTTGGAGTGAGGTTCACGACATCAGCTATTGTCCCAAGGGCAACAAAAGCAAGATACTTTTTAAGATTGAGCCGTCCAACGTTGTCTATTAATTTTTGTGGGCTAGACTGCTTTGAAAGCTCTGCTCTGATTCCGGCAGCCAGATAAAAGGCCACCCCGACACCGGCCAGGTGCTGCCCATGAAACCCGCATAATGGCTGCGACGGATTAAGCACCAGACAATCAGGAACGTCCTGTTCCGGCAGACTGTGATGATCGGTTATAATAACTTTTCCACCGATTTTTTTTATAATCTCAACCTGTTGCGCGTTCGATATGCCACAATCCACGGTGATGAGTAAAAACTCCTCCGCCAGACTGATATTGCTCTTATCGGCGAACCACTCAGCATTTAACCCGTATCCTTCATGCATCCGATCGGGAATATGCCATCGAACCGCCGTTCCCAGTTCTTTGAAGAAATTCACCAGGAGTGCTGTTCCCGTGGTACCATCCACATCATAGTCACCCCAGATAATAATTTGTTTTCCGGCAACCATATACTCAACAGCCAGTCGCGCAGCCGCTGGAAGATTGAGCATTTGTTCCGGTTTCGGGAGATCGGCCAGAGATGGGTAGAGAAATCCATGTGCCGCTTCGCTCCCAGCTATCCCTCTTGATTTGAGGTATTCGATAAATATTGGCGGGACGATCGATATGCTTTTGGCGCTGTAGTTCTGAATTTTACTGTTCATTTGTCATTGTTGTGGAAATTTAGCGAACCAGGCATCAACAGCATGCAGAATATTCTGTTGTTCATTGACATCAAACCACTGCAAATCCGGTAAATTAGAAAACCAGGTGTACTGCCTTTTCGCGTACCTCCTGGTGTCTCTGGCAAGAAGACGCACGGTCTCTTCCCAGGTCCATTGTCCGTCGATATAGTTGATCATATGGCGATAGCCTATTGAACCAAGAGCGTTAAGCGTTCGGTCATAGCCCATGGCCAACAATTTTCGCACCTCTTCTTCTAATCCAGATTCAAGCATTATATCGCATCGCCTGTTAATCCTCTGGTAAAGTTTGGCGCGATCTGTGGTTAATCCCACTTGCAGTGTATTGGTAAAAAGCAACCCTTCGGTCTCTTTTTTATGACGATGTATATGTTCCGACCAGGGAACTCCGGAAACATAAAAAACTTCCAATGCCCGCAACAGTCGTTGTGTATCGTTTTTGTGAATTCTTATTGCACTAAAACTATCACATAAAGACAATTCCTCATGTAGTTTCGATGAACCTTCGGCAAGTAATCTCTCCCTTAGCATCTGCCTTACTTCTTCATCCACAGGAACACCAGGGAAAATGCCCTCAAGCAGAGCCTTGAGGTAGAGTCCGGTTCCTCCGGTCAGTAAAGGTACGTTACCTCGGGAGTGAATACTTCGTATAGCCTGCAATCCATCTTCGGCAAATCTGGCCGAATCATATGGCTCATCAGGATCGACAATATCAATCAGATGATGCGGAATTTCTGCCCGCTCATCACAAGAAGCTTTTGCCGTACCAATGTCCATATACCGGTAGACCTGCATGGAGTCGACACTGACAATTTCGCAACCATAACGACGGGCAAGAGCCAGCGAAAGATCGGTTTTACCGATAGCCGTTGGACCAACCAGCACCAGACAGGGCTGTTCAATTCGTTCGGTTGTCATGGTTCCTCGGTAAATATAAATGCGTTGGCAAACCTGGTTGCCCGTTTTGGACCTATTCCCGGAATATTAAGCAGGTCGCTGCTGCCGGAAAATTGTCCGAATTGGCGACGATAGGCAATAATATCTTCGGCAAGAGCCGGGCCGATTCCATCAACCGTCATCAGCATGTCTTTGTCTGCACTGTTAATTGGCATAGCCGCAAATAAAAACGGGCTGAATCGTGCGGAAACCTCGTCTCCAGGTTCCCTCCCAGTTTCTATACAATTTCCCACAACAAGACTATCCGGCTGGACAAAGTGCAGTTGTTGACAGGAAACAGCCTCTTTATTTTCCCTGGGAAAAAAGCAATTGTTACTTTTCACAAAGTCACACAACAGCAGGCCGAACAGGAACACAAGCATGACCGTTAACCGCCCATCACTTGAAATGCTGATGTTCGAATCATTCACTGGGAATCCCCCGCTCCGCTCTGACGCTTTTTAACGCAACAAGCCTAAGACTGTATGCGGTTATGCGCAAAATGCAATTTTTTATGGTCGATCCCTAAATTTTCTGCTTGTTTTTCGTTGTTTTCATCCAGCGCAATGAGTATAAACGTTATTCTTTTAATCATTAAGTTCACTTTCAGACATGCAGACATCTCACCCTTTTAATATAGTGCTGGTGGAACCTGAAATTCCCCCGAACACCGGCTCCATAGCCAGGCTGTGCGGCGCGACCAATTCAGTACTGCACCTGGTGCATCCTCTTGGTTTTTCAACCGATGATAAACATCTTAAACGGGCCGGGCTCGATTACTGGCAGCATGTCAGCATTCAACATTGGGATAATTTCGAGACGTTTCTTGCGGCCCAAAATGAACTCGATCTCTTTTTCTTTACTACCAAAGTGACTACAGTGTACAGCTCTGCGCAGTTTAAGCCGGGGTGTTTTATGATTTTTGGTAAAGAGACAAAAGGCTTACCCGAAGACATACTGCATTTGTATCAGGACAGATGCTATACGTTACCGATGCCAAACCCCAACATCCGGAGTTTGAACCTTGCCATGACTGCCGGGATAGTCTTATATGAAGCGATCCGGCAATGTGCAAATGAATAACACCGGTAAACGGTAGAGTCAGCCGGTATAACTGCCTTGGTGATATTTTTAAGCTTTCAATTTCATTTAACTGACCGAATCTATAATTTTTATGACAATCTTTTGGGAAAAGTCACTCATACGCGTTTGCTGGCTGAAATGCATTATACAATAGATCGTCTCGATATCGTCTAATTTTACAACCAACCCACAGGAGAAATGAGCAATGGCTGATCGTGTATTTAATTTTAGTCCCGGACCTGCAACCCTTCCCTATGAAGTTCTCGAAAAAGCAGGCCGGGATGTCGTAAATTTTCAGGAAACCGGTATTGGCCTTATTGAAATCAGTCATCGTTCAAAAGAATTTATGGCCGTGGCAGATGAAGCTGAAAAAAATCTGCGCGAACTGATGCAAATCCCCGACAACTACAAGGTTTTGTTTTTACAGGGCGGCGCTTCAAGCCAGTTTTTCATGATTCCCATGAATTTATTGGCCAAGGGTAAAAAAGCGACCTATCTTAATACCGGTACCTGGGCCAAGAAAGCTATTAAAGAAGCCCAGCTGTTTGGCGAGGTCGAAGTCGCCTACTCCAGTGAAAAAGCAAATTTTAATAGAGTTCCAAAGCAGGGTGAATATACCGTCGCCGATGATTCCGAGTATCTCTATTACGTCTCTAATAATACCATTTACGGCACAGAATTTTCTGAATTGCCGCAAACAGACAAAATGCTCATCAGCGATATGAGCTCGGATATCCTGTCTCGACCGGTCGATGTGTCCAAGTTCGGGCTCATTTTTGCCGGCGCCCAGAAGAATCTCGGCCCAGCAGGGGTGACCATAGTTATTATTCGCGACGATCTCCTCGACAGGACACCGGCCAATACCCCAACCATGTTGAGCTACAAAACACATGCCGATAAAGGATCGATGTTTAATACCCCACCCTGCTTTGCCGTATATGTTGTCGGTGAAGTGTTAAAGTGGTTGAAGAAAATG
>JBBRDD010000239.1:0-6998 GCA_038204235.1 Desulfobulbales bacterium | reverse complement strand
TTTCGTTCGTATCGCTCGCCATTATCCCAATTCCTCTCGCCTTCCCATCTTCTCTCATGCCCCCTTTCATAACGATCCTTTGTATGGGCGGGGGTGACGGTTCCAAATGTTATTATAAATGTAAGGGACGCAAGTGCTAGGCATGCGCCACTCCCCAATCGGCTTAGAATATTTTTCTTGATGGTTTTCATAATGTTATCCTTAATAGGATGATGAAATGTGTAACTTAGACTTGCTTTTGCCAGCCTTGTGGTCGTGATGCCAAAGCCAAACAGATTTATCTCTTTGTGAGATATAATTGCTTTTTCTCTTTCAAGCAATATTTCAAATACTCAGTACCGAAAGTCTTTGTCTAATGGCTCAAGCATTAAGTAAAAGAAGTGGCTCCAGCAAATTGAACAAGCCTTAGGCGGAAAATCCGTTATCAAAGAGCCATCCCAAGATGAATAGATAATTGGGGCAAATAATGATTCAAAAATGCTTTCAACCCTACAAGATTTCCATTGGCAATCCTCGGAGTAAGAGTAGCCTTATTGGTTTAAGACTATTCTTGAATCTTCGGTTGGCAGAGTCCAAGTTTTTACTCAATAAAGGACTCCGATTCAAAGTCATTAGACAAAACAATTCCTTCTGTCTAATGTTTGATAGTCGATGCTAAACCAAAATTTTATTCCGGTGTTGAAATAAAAGATAATTCCAGAGATTATCAACCAGGATAATTGCTCCATTTTCCCAGCACCGGACGACCGATACTACTTTCCTTAGCAGTGCGGGCAGCGATTTGACAGATTGTGTCGTGTTTCAGTTACTATCAACCACGTTGCCTAACGCTTCTGTCGAAGTGAGCAGCAAAGACTTTCTGGAACCATCTCGTGTTTAAAGATGCTCTATTACACGCCAGTTTATGGAGATTATTTTGATTATTTAAATGGTTCTAGAAGGCTCCATTTCTGCTGAATTTTATGGGGAATGATCAAGTTCGAACTGCTCAGGAATTATGTTAAGTTGCCCTGTATTGCTCCAGAATGAATATTGCCAAAGATATTTTTCCTACTTAGAAAAAAATCTTGAAACATCAAAAAAACCAATGAATAATTATGAGGATTCGAAAGTAAGAATCGCCCGACTATTGTCAATTTTTCAAATTGACAATGGAGTAGTTACTGTCGAGCCCGAAGATAGCTAATCTGTATTGTCCGACAGACCAAGTAAATGCCAAAGCATGAGGCATTTTCACTTGCCACTGAGATCATCCATCGAAACTTCCACCTCCATCAGGATTACCCTCCCGGCCAGATAAAAAACTGGACTTGCTGTTTAAAATGTTCCACTTTATAGTGCTAGGTCTACAATCATTGTTTTATTAAAAGGTCATTTATTCAAAAAGATAAGTACAATACGGCAGGAAATATGAACTCATCTTTACGAAAGCTGCTGTCTATTGTTACAATAATCACCACCCTGTTCGGCAGCACAATAGGAGCAATTTGTTCTCCGGCAGACAATGCAGTCAGTCTTGCTGAAGCATGGCAGCAAGTTGCCGCTGAAAACGATACCCTTGCGGCCGCTAGGGAAAACGTCGAACAGGCCAAACATAAACAGGATGCGGCAAAGGATTTGTATCTCCCGGAAATAGAGGTATCGGCAAATTACATGTATCTCGATGAGGAGGTTACCCTTTCCCCTGCTGATATTCTAGAGAGTATGCCAGCCGGGGGTCAACTGGCACCCATTATTGCCGGTCTGGCACAGAACTATGGCATGTCCGCCGGTGAATTTAACAGCGGCCTCACCTCAACTATCGCTGAACGTAACAATCTGACCAGCTCAATCCGCGCTCAGTGGCCCATCTATACCGGAGGAAGAATTGATGCCGCCCAGGATGTTGCCAGGGGGCAACTGGGCGAAGCAAGCCACCAACTGGAAATGAAGATGGAGGAGCAGTTTGAAAATCTTGCCCGCTACTATTTCGGGGTTGTCTTAACAAAAAGGGTGCTCGACACCAAGGTTGATGTTGAAGCCGGGTTGAAAAAACATCGCGATCATGCCGTCCTCCTTGAAGAACAGGGGCAGATAGCCAAGGTCGAAAGAATGCAGTCGGAGGCTTCTTATGACAAGGCGAAAGTTGAACGCCGCAAGGTTGGTCGTGATCTGCAAATTGCCAGGTTGGCCCTGACAAGAATGCTGAAAAGTCCGCGGGCAGTTATCCCTTCAGATACCCTTTTTGTCAATGATACCATGCCCCCACTGGCTTTTTTTATCGATAAAACCATGGCCAACTATCCCGGCCTCGGCATTCTCGAATCTAAAAAAGAGCAGGCCACAGGCCTGATCGCGGTGGAAAAGGGTAAGTACCTCCCGACAGTTGCCGTCTTTGGCAATTACAGCCTCTATGAGGAGGATGACCTGGCTACCAAGCTACTTCCCGACTGGGTTGTGGGCGTCGGCATAAACTTCCCTCTCCTTGATAGATCCGGACGTTCGGGCAACCTCAGGGCGGCAAAAAGTATGGTGAAACAATTGAACGCATTGCAGGCTCAAGCTCGAAGCGACCTTTCCGTACTGGTGGAAAAGAGTTATCGACAGGCCGAACAGGCGCTTGAGGAATACCAAGGGCTCCGTTCAAGCCTGAAACTGGCCGAAGAAACCATCGATCTGCGGGAAAAGGCATTTAGCCAGGGACTTTCAACCTCTCTTGATGTGGTCGATGCCGAATTGTTTCTGGCAGGAATAAAGACCCAGCGTGCGGTTGCCGTTTACAATTATGTCGTCACCCTGGCAAAGCTTTACGCTGTTAGCGGTGAACCTGAGAGTTTTTTGCTTCATCAAAAAACACAAGGAATAGAGGTACGGTAATGCGTTTTTTCAGAACCTTTCTGGTCGTCATCGTTTTAGCTGCCGGGGTCGCCTGGCTCAGCTACACCTTCTGGTACGCGTATCAGCCAAAACCAATACGCTTACAGGGCCAGGTAGAAGCACAGCAATACAATATCAGTTCAAAAGTCGTCGGTCGTATTGACCAGGTTTTGGTCCGCAAAGGCGATCCGGTCCAAAAAGGCCAGCTTGTTTTTACCATCCTCAGTCCGGAAATCGACGCTAAACTGGCCCAGGCAGTTGCCGGACAAGATGCTGCGAATGCCCTTGCCAAAGAAGCCAATACCGGGGCAAGAAAACAGCAGATTGAGGCAAGCCGAGACCAGTGGCAGCAAGCCAAGACCGCCTCTGACCTCATGGAAAAAACCTTTCAGCGTATCGACAATCTGTATAAGGCCGGAGTTATTGCCGAGCAGAAGCGTGACGAAGCTTATACTCAATTCCAGGCGGCTCGTTTTGCCGCCAATGGTGCTTACCAGATATTCAAAATGGCCGAAGAGGGCACTCGCGATGAGACAATAGAAGCGGCGGAAGGCAAGGCACGGATGGCTGCAGGGGCTGTGGCAGAGGTAGAGGTCTATGCTGCCGATACTCGAATCGAGAGCTGGCATGACGGTGAGGTTTCCCAAATCCTCCTGCAAACCGGCGAACTTGCCCCCCAGGGATTTCCGGTTGTCACCATTCTAGATATGAATGATGCCTGGGTAGTTTTTCATGTCCGTGAGGACCGGCTTGCAGAATTTCAAAAAGACACCGAATTTAGTGCTACAATTCCGGCTCTTGCCCACAGTAACCATCGTTTTCGGGTAAACCATGTTGCGGTTATGGGTGATTTTGCGATCTGGCGGGCCACTAATGGTGATAAGGGTTTTGATATGCGCAGCTTCGAAATTGAGGCCCGATCGATCGCGCCTATTGAAGGATTACGGGCGGGAATGAGTGTGCTGGTAGAAAAATGATGGTCCCATCTTTTTCATCTATGGTGGCCCGGGAATGGAGAGTCCTGCTCCGCGATCCTTGGCTGATATCCCTGGTCAGCTGGGTCCCGCTCCTGCTTTTTTTTATAATGTGGGCTATTTTTGCACAGGAAATTGCTAGAGATCTCCCTATTGGCGTGGTTGACTTGGACAAAAGCCACCTCTCCAGAGCTCTTATCCGCCATTACGATGCCAGCCCTGCGCTTGAAACAGCTTTCGATTACCCGGACGTTCAGCAGGGCGCAACTGCTCTTCGTGCAGGAAAAATCTATGGGCTGGTAATTATTCCAGCGGATCTGGAAAAGAGGACGACCCTCGGTCGACCGCCAGAAGTGAATGCTTTTATCAACAGCCAGTTTCTGCTGATCGGCAGGAATGTTAATTCAGCGCTCATGCAGGCCCAAGGCACCTTTACCACCAAAGTCGAAATCGTTAAAAATTTGGCAACCGGAGCACCAGTTTTTGATAGGGCACTCTCAACCGCGATACCAATAGGCAACCAGGTAACCCCCCTTTTCAACATCAGCAACAACTACGCGCAGTTCCTTGTTTCCGCAATCCTACCTGCCGTCTGGCAGATTCTGATGGTGGCGGTAACAGTTCTCTCTCTTGCTGCCGAACAACGAAGAAAAGGCCTTGGCGAATGGTTGGGATCTCTCCCGGCCAGAGCATTGCTTGCCAAATTTTTTCCTTTAACCCTGCTCTTCTGGCTGCACGGCCTGCTCTTTCTCTGGATGATGTATATCTTTCTCGGATGGCCGATGCACGGCAATTGGACCTTGCTGCTTTTTGCCCAGCTCGTTACGGTTTGTGCCAGTATTGGTGCTGGTTCCCTGTTCTTTTTTTTGACACAAGATGCCACCAGGGGGCTGAGTTTTGCTGCAGCCTATGCAGCACCGGGCCTAGCCTTTATGGGCGTGACCTTTCCGGTGACGGATATGACCCTGCCGGCGAAAATCTGGCGCAATCTGATTCCGATAAGCCATTACATTGAAATTCAGTTTGGACAGGTAAATTATGGTGCGCCGTTGCATACGGCTATTCCGCAACTGCAGCATCTTGGACTTTTTATTCTCCCGCTCTTTTTTGTCTTCTACAAAGCGAAGCGACTAGGCTCCCTGCATACCGAATATGGGATGAGTTCATGAGCTGGTGGGCTATCTGCAAACATGAGTGGCTCGCTGTTTTTACCAATCAGGCTCTCCTGCTAACTATCTTCGGCGGAGTACTGCTCTACTCTTTTCTCTATCCGCTGCCCTACACCAATCAGATACCGAGAGATCAGCAAGTGGTTGTTGTCAATCTGGACGGCAGTCAGCTCAGTCGCCGGTTGGAAAGAATGGTAGATGCGACCCCTCAGGTACAGCTGAGTGCGCGGGCCTATAGCCTTGAAGAAGCAGAGGAGATATTCGTCGATAGAAAAATGGCAGGCATTCTCGTTATACCAGAGAATTTTCACCGGGATCTTCTTCAGGGCAGACGTCCGACCCTTTCCTTTGCCGGCGATGCCAGCTATTTCCTGGTCTACGGCACAGTGTTGGAGGGGCTGGCAGGCTCCGGTCAAACTCTGACCGCGGAGGTGAAAATCTCGCGGATGATTATGTCCGGCCAGGTACTGGCTCTGGCCGCGGAACAGTACAGCGCGATAAAGCTTAACATCCACCCAGTGTTCAATCCGACTATGGGATACGTAAATTATGTAGTCCCGGCCGTCTTTATTCTTATACTGCATCAGACTTTGATTATGGGAGCAGGCATACTTGGCGGTGGCCAGAATGAACAGCGTTTGCTTGAGGGCAAAGGCTATTGGCTTGATGCAGCTCCATGGAAACTTCTTCTGGTGCGTACCTCGCTTTTTGTTACCATCTACTGGTTGCTCTGCATGTATTATTTCGGATTCAGCTTTTCCTTTTACAATATTCCGCATCTGGCCGATTTTTCTGAACTAAATTTACTCATTCTGCCCTTTCTGCTTAGTAGTACCTTTCTGGGCATCAGCCTGGGACTGCTCCTACCGCGACGTGAGCTGGCAACCTTGCTGGTCCTGCTCAGCTCAATGCCGCTTATCTTTGCTTCCGGTTTTATCTGGCCGGTTTCCGCAATTCCCGATCAGCTCACCGCCATCATACAATTTATTCCTGCCATTCCAGCCATCAAGGCATTTGTTGTCCTCAATCAGATGGGAGCGGAGTTTTTAGATATCCTCCCGCTCTGGAAACAACTATGGTTCTGTGCTGCACTCTATGGTTGTCTCGCCTGGTGGCTCCTCCGCAGGCAAGCACTATCTCGTTGATTTTTCAACGCTCCTCTCATCTAACGCCTGGTTTTCGGTTTTGCCAACCCAGCACTACACTGAAGATGATAAGTTGCAATATGGACCTCAAACCCCAATACCCACGTGGTAAGAAAAATGATACCCTTACAATGTACTCGTTTAGTGGGTAGCTTTTCGGCCTGGTGTCTTTCTTTTTCGCGTAGCGCTAATATAAAACCCCCACGCGCTCCGGGCCGGTGCTTTTCCGGCATGGCTACGGGGCACCTATCAATTAACTCATCATTATCTAAGCGGATGTGTCCTTCAAAAAACTTTCTATCTCTGTCGTCATGGCGGAGCCGCGTGGGGGGCTGTATCCTTTTTTAGGCTTTGCCACTATTTAAGTTAACCCCAAACCTGTAACGAACACAGAGACTAGAACATGTTTATGACCGCCAACAGAATCAAGATCGAAGGCAAGCCTTTGTTAAAGCTCAATATCCATGAATATAGCAAAGATGACATTCCGTTTTTAGATAGTCTTGGAATAGACCAAATTGAGGGCGACTCACCAAATTTGAGATATATCCACATCCACAACCAGGAAGATTTTCTCAGTACCCGTTCTGCAATTCTTGAGAGATACAAAGTTCTCGAAGAAAAAGGCCCAAAGGTCTTCCTGGAAGCGAAATAGGGGACTGCTAACGAAACGGAAATTATTGTATGCTAACTGTAACGAATCGCAATCTAGTTAGTGCCTGGAAGAAAACCAAAAAACGCAATAAAAATCAAAGAGATATCATCATAACCCACAAACGAAAAAAAATGAGAGCGTAGGTAGCGATGGATGCTGAATGTTAATGTAACATGCTGTTATATATAGTATATTACTT
>JBBRDD010000238.1:0-7006 GCA_038204235.1 Desulfobulbales bacterium | reverse complement strand
TATGACTGACGAGCATGGCACTTCTGGTGCAGTATTGGTCGTAGGCGGGGGCATCAGTGGATTGACTGCTGCTCTGGAGACCGCTGAAGTCGGAAACGATGTGTTTATTGTTGAAAAAAGTGCATCTTTTGGCGGACGCGTTGCGCAGTTAAATGAGTATTTTCCGAAGTTATGTCCCCCGTCCTGTGGGCTGGAAATCAATTTCCGCCGGGTGAGGGATAGCCGCAAGATCAGAACGTACACCATGACCACAGTGAAATCTGTGAGTGGCGGGCCGGGCAATTATGAAGTGACGCTGGAGACGGCCCCACGGTATGTCAACAGCAATTGTACCGCCTGTGGAGACTGTGGTGCAGCATGCCCTGACGAGATTGCAAATGAATTCAATTTTGGCATGAATAAATCCAAGGCAGCGTATCTTCCCCATGAAATGGCTTTTCCGAGAAGATATGTGATCAATAAAGCCGCTTTAAGTGCAGCGGGTGCCAAAGCTGTTAAAGAGGCCTGTAAATACGATGCTGTAGATCTCGATATGCAGACGGTGACTTTCAAAATCACCGTTGGTTCGATTATCTGGGCGACTGGTTGGACGCCTTATGAGCCAACCAAGATGGAAAATCTGAAATTTGGGCAATCAAAGGCAATTGTCACCAATATGATGATTGAACGTATGGCGGCGCCAAGCGGACCGACCGGCGGCAAGATTGTCAGACCTGGCGATGATAAGGAAATCGAATCGATTGCTTTTGTTCAATGTGCTGGTTCACGTGACGAAAACCATCTTGAATATTGTTCCCATATCTGCTGTATGGCGACATTTAAACAGATGACCTATGTGCGCAAGCAGTATCCCGATGCGAAAATCTACGTATTCTACATTGACCTCAGAACTCCTGGGAAATATGAAAAATTCCGTGAAGTTCGTATGGCTGATAAAAATGCTGTTTTCATAAAGGGCAAAGTTGCAGAAATTATCCCGGAAGCTGATGGTGGTGTCTCTGTTGTTGCTGAAAATGCTCTTACCGCTGAAAAAATGACGCAAAAAGTTGACATGGTTGTGCTGGCAACTGGAATGCAGCCTTCACTAGGCCTGCAAGGTGCACCAACTGATCTGCAGATGGATACCAGCGGCTTTGTCATTTCAGACTATGATAAAGCTATGATAGCAGCAGGTTGTGCAAAGAAAGCCGCGGATGTTGTTACCTGTACTCAATCTTCAACTGCAGCTGCCTTAAAGGCAATTCAGGTTTCCAGGAGGTAAATATCGATGGATAAGAAATATTGCGCTTATATTTGTGCCGGTTGTGGCATTGGCGATGCGCTTGATCTTGAGGCTCTCGCCGAAGTTGTCACAGGTGAGATGTCCATGGAGTGCAAAACGTTTTCGTGCCTCTGTGGTGCCGAAGGTCGTAGCCTCATTGAAAAGGATATTGCCGGCGGTGTTAATACCGTTGTCGTCGGTGCCTGTTCTCCCCGCGTCATGACGCAGGAGTTTGATTTTGGTAAGGATAAAATTACTGTTCGGGCAAATCTCAGAGAGCAGGTAATATGGTCTCAGGCGAAGCCAGCTGAGGGCGAAGAACCCCATAGTGAAGCTGCTGAATTTATGCAGGAAACAGCCTCCGACTACATGAGGATGGCTTGTACCCGTGCGAAAAAAACCGAACCTGCCGATCCCTTTAAACTGGAAGCTATTAATAAAACTATTCTGGTTATGGGTGGCGGGCTTGCCGGGCTTACCGCAGCAAAAGAGGCCGCAACTGCAGGATATAATGTCATACTTGCCGAAAAAGGCGAAAAACTGGGCGGTAAGGCAGTCGGCTGGAGAAAAAGTTTTCCTACTAAGGCACCCTGGACCGATTTAGAAGAAAATCCAATTCATGCCCTTATTGCCGAGGTTGAAGCTAACGCCAAAATTACTGTTAAAACAGGCACTGAAGTTGCCCGTATCACTGGATCTCCCGGCGATTTCGGGATTAGTTTTAAAGCTGCCGGCAGCAAAATCGAATGGGACGCCCCAGCAAAAGTCACTACCGAAGACCAGGACCTGATCAACAAAGGGGAAAAAGACGATCCCAATGTTGGTCTTATGAAATACACCAAGATCAACCCCGACGCTACCATGGTAGGAGCTGTCGTTCTGGCTACCGGTTGGACACCTGCTGATGTCTCGCAGTACGAACACTTGGGGTATGGCAAAGTAAAAAATGTCGTTACCAATGCTGAGTTTGAAAAGATGGCTAAAGATGGCAAGGTTCCGGCAAATGTTGCCTTTATCCAGAGTCCCGGCGGAAAAGATAACGACAAGGATTTCCCCTACTGTAACTCGGTCACCTCGATGGTCGCCTTAAAGCAGGCACAGTATGTGTGCCAGGACAATGCCGAAGGTAAGGCCTATATCCTTTATCAGCACATGAGAACTCCTGGTCATATGGAGCTCTTCTATAAAAATGCCCAGCTTAATGATGGTATTTTCATGACGAAAGGCAATGTCATGAAGGTCGAAGAGAACGGTGGCAGCCTTTCCGTAGCCGTAGAAGATACCCTGCTCGGTGAGGATATCAATCTCAATGTTGACATGGTAGTTCTTGCAGCTGGTATGGAGCCGACTACTCTTCATGAAAAGAGCATAAACCTGGCTTATCGACAGGGACCTGGCTTCAACGATCTCGACCTCTTTGATGGCTATGCGGATTCTCACTTCATCTGTTTTCCCTATGAGACAAGACGTACTGGCGTTTACGCCTGTGGCGGGGTGCGAAAAGCTGAAACCATGGAAGAAGCCGTTGACGATGCGACTGGAGCAGCATTGAAAGCTATTCAGTGTATCGAATCCGTCGATCGTGGTGTTTCAGTCCATCCACGTTCAGGAGATGCAACCTATCCTGAATTCTTCATGCAGAGATGTACACAATGCAAACGTTGTACAGAGGAATGTCCTTTTGGTGCACTAGATGATGACGATAAAGGAACTCCGCTGCCCAATCCGACTCGCTGTCGGCGGTGCGGTACCTGTATGGGTGCCTGCCCTGAGAGAATTATCGGCTTCAAGGATTACAATATCGATCTCATCGGTTCTATGATCAAATCGATAGAAGTGCCGGAAGACGATGATGACAGATTGCGAATCCTAGTTTTAGTATGCGAAAACGATGCTTACCCAGCTCTGGATATGTCTGGGATGAGGCGCAACGGCATCAGTCATATGGTCCGTTTTATACCGGTCCGCTGTCTTGGCTCGGTAAATATGGCATGGATCAGAGATGCGCTATCAGCCGGTTTAGACGGTGCTATGCTTCTGGGTTGTACCTATGGTGACGATTATCAGTGTCACTTTGTTAAAGGGTCGGAAATCGCCAACAAACGTATGGAAAATATAGGTGATACTCTGTCGACACTTGGGCTTGAACCAGAAAGATGTGCCGCAAATCAGGTAGCTATCACTGATTATGATAAAATCCCGCAGATTATCAACGATTTTGTTGATGAAATTGTTGAGATGGGACCGAATCCATTCAAGGGTTTCTAAGCTGTTTTTTAATGACCTGTAACAGATTATTCCCGTTGCAGGTCATCTTCAGCCGGTAGAACGGCCGATTTTTATTGAATGATTTTCATTGATACTATGCAGGAGGAACAAATGAATGTTCAACCCGATTTAGAGTTTATAAAATCCTTGAAGGAGGCAGGGGGAGATACACTGAAGAAGTGCTATCAATGTGCAACCTGTTCGGTAATGTGCCCCCTGTCAAAAGATGGCAAACCGTTTCCCAGAAAGGAAATGATTTGGGCCCAATGGGGTATGAAAGAAAAGCTGGTCACCGATCCCGATGTGTTTCTCTGTCATCAGTGTGGCGATTGTACGGCAAACTGTCCGAGAGGGGCCAAGCCTGGCGATGTGCTCAGTGCTATCCGGGCCTATGCTTATACTTTCTACGGATGGCCCGCTCCTCTGGCAAAACTTGCCTCAAGTGCCAAAGGCTTGCCGATACTGATCGGTATACCGGTGGTGGTTATTTTTATTATGTGGCTGCTTTCCGGGGCGATGCATATCCCAACCCAAGAGGAGTTTGCCAGCCATGGTTATCAGCGCTTTTTCGGCCATTGGGATTTTTTCTGGTATGCTAAGAATCCCCTTTTTATCGTGCTGATCATGGTGCCGTCTTTAGGTCTCGGTCTGTATTCCGGATTCAGAGGCATCAGCAAGATGTGGAAGAGTATGAGTGCAGATGCCGGGCTCAACAGGGATTATCGACCGTCTATCGGTCAGTTCACCAAGGAATTCCTCTGGCCATCTCTTGTTGAGATTGTAAAGCATTCAAGGTTTCGCGAGTGTACTGTAAATACTGACAGAGTTCGTGGGCATCTGCCTTTGATGCTGGCATTTATCGGTTTGTTTATTGTAACCTGTTGGTCTCTTTTAAGACTTGATGTCCTTGCTCTTATATGGCCGTCTTTGCACACTCCTATGCCGCTGACCGACCCCATCAAGATTCTGGCTAATGTGTCGGCCATTGCCTTGTTGTTCGGTATAAGTGTGCTGTGGAGTAATAGGAAAAAAGCTGAAAGTGAGCAGAACACCCAGGCAACTTTTTATGATTGGTTCCTTATCTGGGAAATAACCGCAGTTGGTGTCACCGGACTCGGGGCGGAGCTTCTCCGCTGGGCAGGCATGCCGGTTTTGGGATACATCTTTTACTTTTTGCATCTGGTGTCTATTATGATGCTGTTCTTGTATCTGCCCTATACTAAATTTGCCCACTTGATCTACAGAACTGGTGCTTACACTTTTGAAAAATATCGCGAAAGTGGTTATGGCAGAAGTTAAAGAATCAATTTTCTGAATTACCTCAGAGAAATCCTCGAGAAATAAAAAAGCCGAGTCACGCGACTCGGCTTTTTTATTTCACCGTATCAGGTTTCGATTCTTTATTTTCGGAAGCTTGTCAGGATCGGAAGAATGGATCCGCAATGAAATTTGCGAGTTTGATTTTTGGAACAAGGCGAATAGCACTATTAGTATAATACAAAAAATGCATAAAACTAAAATTAGAGGTTGATTTAAAATTTTGAAGTGAGTATATTCTCCGCTCTTGTAAGCTGGCGTAGCTCAATGGTAGAGCTCCTCACTTGTAATGAGGTTGTTGTGGGTTCAAGTCCTATCGCCAGCTCCATTAGAAATAACACTTTACAAAGTTGCGGTAAGAGTTTAAAGAATGTCTGTCTAATTCAGACGTTCCCCCTGGAGGGGTTCCCGAGTGGCCAAAGGGAACAGACTGTAAATCTGTCGGCTCAGCCTTCGGAGGTTCGAATCCTCCCCCCTCCACCAATACGTTAACTTTGTGAAGTAGCTGATATCCCGAGCGGGAATAGCTCAATTGGTAGAGCATCAGCCTTCCAAGCTGAGGGTTGCGAGTTCGAGTCTCGTTTCCCGCTCCATAAGTAGTTCTTGTGCGCAGCAGAAAAAGCCCACGTAGCTCAGTTGGTAGAGCGCATCCTTGGTAAGGATGAGGTCACCGGTTCGACTCCGATCGTGGGCTCCATGCACTTGTAACAAACTGAAAACTTTTTCAACGGCCTGAGGAGACAAGAAAATGTCAAAGAAGAAATTTGAAAGGACTAAACCGCACGTTAATGTGGGTACCGTAGGGCATATTGACCATGGTAAAACCACACTGACTGCAGCAATTACTCGTGTCTTATCTCTTAAAGGTCAGGCCACATTCACTGACTTCAGCGAGATCGATAAAGCACCGGAAGAAAAAGAGCGTGGCATTACCATTGCTACCGCCCACGTGGAATATGAGACAACGAAACGGCATTACGCCCACGTTGACTGCCCAGGCCACGCCGACTATATCAAGAATATGATTACCGGAGCAGCCCAGATGGACGGGGCAATTCTGGTTGTTGCGGCCACCGACGGCGCCATGCCGCAGACCAGAGAGCATATTCTTCTGGCTCGCCAGGTTGGTGTTCCTTCGATGGTCGTGTTTCTCAATAAATGCGATATGGTCGATGACGAAGAGCTCATCGAGCTGGTCGAGATGGAGCTTCGCGAGCTGCTTGACAAGTATGATTTTCCTGGTGATGATGTTCCTTTTGTGAAAGGATCCGCACTGCAGGCGCTCGAAAATCCGGAAGATGAAGTCAAAGCAAAATGCATCTGGGACCTGATGGATGCGATCGACAACTATATTCCAGAGCCCAAGCGTGAAGTTGATCAGCCTTTTCTTATGCCGGTAGAAGATGTCTTTTCTATTTCCGGACGTGGAACTGTAGCCACCGGTCGTATTGAACGGGGTGTTGTTCATGTCGGTGATGAGCTTGAGATCGTCGGTATCCGCGACACTCAGAAGACCACTTGTACCGGAGTTGAGATGTTTCGTAAACTACTCGATGAAGGTCAGGCCGGCGACAATATCGGTGCGCTGCTGCGTGGTGTGAAGCGTGAGGAGATTGAGCGCGGGCAGGTGCTGGCCGCTCCGAAGTCAATTACACCGCACACCAAGTTCAATGCAGAGTGTTATATTCTCGGCAAAGACGAGGGTGGTCGTCATACCCCGTTCTTTAACGGATATCGTCCCCAGTTTTATTTTAGAACAACTGATGTTACCGGGGTTGTCACTCTCGCTGAGGGCGTTGAGATGGTAATGCCTGGCGACAACATCAGCGCAGCGGTCGAGTTGATCACGCCGATTGCCATGGATATCGGTCTGCGATTTGCTATCCGTGAAGGTGGGCGAACTGTTGGTGCCGGTGTCATCAGTGAAATTATTGCTTAAAGGTGAGTCATGATACCAACAGAAAAAATACGAATCAGGCTGAAGGCATATGATCATAAACTGCTTGATCAGTCGACAACCGAGATAGTGGAAACAGCCAGAAGAACGGGTTCTGCAGTGGCCGGGCCGATTCCTTTACCAACCACTATCAACAAGTTCTGTGTGCTTCGTTCACCCCATGTGGATAAAAAGTCTCGAGAACACTTTGAAATGAGAACCCA
>JBBRDD010000237.1:0-7019 GCA_038204235.1 Desulfobulbales bacterium | reverse complement strand
TGCCAAGGTTGACGTCGCGAGTTCGAATCTCGTTTCCCGCTCCATTATAATGTGCAAAAGGTTCGACACTACTGTTCGGACCTTTTTTTATTAAATGATCGACCAATTGAGGGATACAATGAAAACCTATCTTGCCCCAGTCAACGAGATCGACAAAAAGTGGTACGTTGTCGACGCAGAGAACAAGGTTCTGGGCCGTCTGGCATCAGAAATAGCCACCCGGTTGCGAGGTAAACACAAGCCGACTTTTTCCTCATTTATTGACAATGGCGATTTTATAGTCGTTACCAATGCTGAAAAAATCCATCTTACCGGCAACAAACTGGACGACAAGAAATACTATCGTCACAGTGGCTGGATGGGTGGAATTAAAGAGACAACTGCCAAAGAGATGCTGGTAAAACATCCAACAGATCTGCTTATCAAAGCTGTAAAAGGTATGCTGCCTAGAAATAAGATGGGTCGTGCTCAATTGAAAAAGCTGAAGGTATACGCAGGACAAAATCATCCCCATGCAGCGCAACAACCTGCCAAATTAGATATTTAATCTTGGAGAATACAAGAATGGCTCAAGATCGCTTTTATGCCACAGGAAAAAGAAAGACTGCAGTAGCCAGAGTATGGCTTACTCCCGGCACCGGAAAAGTTATAGTCAATGAAGTTGAGGCAGATGCTTATTTTGGCCAGATTTTTAAAAGTCAAAAAATCGTCAAACCTTTCAAAGTCACCGAAACCTTGGAGCAGTTCGATGTTATCGCTACTCTGCGTGGCGGCGGAAAATCTGCCCAGGTAGATGCATTAGCACACGGCATCTCTAAAGCGCTTCTTGAATCAAATCCCGCGATAAGACTGCAACTGAAACAATCCGGCCTGCTTACCCGTGACCCGCGTGAAAAAGAGCGGAAGAAATACGGCCAGAAAGGCGCCCGCGCCAAGTTCCAGTTCTCTAAACGCTAAGGCTTCACTCAAGACGTTTATTATCGGGACAATTGGCTTACGACAGGCAACTGCGGAGTCCATGTTAGTTTTAAGGGGAATGACAGGTCAGCTGTTGTTCCCCTTTATTTGTTTAGATAGCCAGGAATCAAGATATTTTTTTCGAGGAGAAAACCACCATGCTTAATGTTGGTATCATAGGAGCTTCCGGATATACCGGTGCCGAACTCGCCAGAATACTCTGCAATCACCCCGACGTGCAGATTACAGCTGCAACCTCACGACAATATGCCGGTCGTCCTCTCTCGGAAATTTTCCCCAGCCTGCGAAAAAAAGTCGATATTATCTGCGAAGATCTTTCTGTCTCCGAACTGTGTGCAAAGGCCGACTTCTTTTTCACCGCCGTTCCGCACAAAACCGCGATGGACCTCGTGCCACAGCTGCTGGCTGCAGGCAAGAAAGTTGTCGATTTATCGGCTGACTTTAGGCTGCATGACGTTACCGTCTATGAGAAATGGTATCAAGCCCATTCTTCGAGTCATCTGCTTAGTGAGGCAGTTTACGGGCTGCCGGAACTCTACCGCAGCGACATTGCCGGCAGTCGCCTAGTGGCAAATCCCGGATGCTATCCAACATCAATTATCCTGGGGCTGGCACCACTGCTGAAAGCTGGTGCTATTTCAGTGCCCACTATTATCGCCGATTCCAAATCAGGAACAACAGGCGCAGGCCGGGCCGCTCAGACCGGATCTCTGTTCTGTGAAGTACACGACGGCTTCAGACCTTACAAGGTTGGCAGATCCCATCGGCATACTCCGGAGATAGAGCAGGAACTCGCGGTCCTGGCCGGAGAACAGGTGAATATTACGTTTACACCACATCTTCTTCCCATAGCAAGAGGCATTTTGAGTACCATCTACGCATCGGTGACCCCCGACTTTACTCGTCAAAAAATTGATGACCTCTATCAGAATCAGTACCAGAACGAACCATTTATCCGGCTCCTTGAAGAAGATTCTTTTCCTGCGACGCAGTATGTCCGGGGAAGCAATTTCTGCGACATTTCCTACAAGATCGACCCCGTGACGAACAGAATTATCGTTATGTCGGCGATCGATAATATCGTCAAAGGCGCTTCCGGCCAGGCGGTACAAAATATGAATGTAATGCACGGTTTTGCCGAGACCACCGGTTTAGCTACTATCCCTTTATTTCCTTAACAATTGAGCAGTCGCCCTGGTTCTTTACCGATGTCTCCTGACCAGCAAAATATCAGACTGCTTATCAGTTATGATGGTACCGATTTCAGCGGGTGGCAGCGCCAGCTGCACGACCGGACCATCCAGGGTGAAATTGAGCGATACCTCACCTTGATGACCCGGGAAGAGATACATCTTCATGGGGCCGGTCGGACCGATGCCGGGGTCCATGCAGAAGGAATGGTTGCCCACTTTGCAACCGGGTCACCGCTCTCCTGCCAAACTCTTTTGCGTGGCCTGAATGCAATGCTGCCTGGAGCCATTAGGATCTTAGACGCCGTAAAGGTCAGCCCGGATTTTCATGCCCGTTTTTCTGCCATCGGCAAACGCTACCAGTACATAATTTATACCGGCAGTATCCTCCCCCCCCATCTCCGTTTATACCGTGTGCATGTTACTGCAGAACTCGATCTGACAGCCATACACAATTGCCTGCCGCTGCTTGAAGGCATTCATGATTTTTCTTCGTTTGAAAATAGTGGTTCACGAGATAAAAGCAATTGTTCAGGTCGCGGAGCAGTACGAACAATTCACCAGGCAAAACTGATACAGCAAACGCCGGATACGCTCATTTTTCAATTTATCGGTGATGGATTCCTGCGCAATATGGTCAGAAATATTGTGGGCACTCTGCTTGAAGTGGGCCGAAGAAAACTGACTGTCGTGGAATTCTCGGCGATTTTGCAGGCAAAAGATAGAACCAGGGCCGGTGCAACCGCACCCGCCCATGGATTACTTTTAAAAGAAGTACACTATGAAGATCTGGCTTTTTAGTGACGTGCTCTTCACATTCCGCCCAAAAAACAAACAGCAATCCCGCTACAGTAAAGCTTTACATGGCACCATGGCTCGTAATCCCCTTCGACGATTCTGAAAATAGCATTCTCAGAACCATCGAAAAGAATTCCATATTATTTTCAACTATTTTTTCATAGCTGAGTGCCTGGCAAGAAGTGACTGCAGTTTCCAGGGCGAAGAAAGACAGATTCTTGAATCGTCACAAATCGTCATGACATCGCAAAACGAAAGAAATTCAGCGAGGGCATCGCTTATTTCGGTATCTTTACGTTGAATAATTTTGAGCTGTCTTTTCATATCCAGCCCTTCAACTTTCAGCCCTTTCAACCATCCATTTTCCGCTTCACGACAAATACTAAGAGCAGAAAGACAGGTTATTCCTGCACCTGACTCGACGGCTCGTTTAACCGCCTCCGGGTGCCCCATCTCCATTACAATATGAACATCTTCCATATATTTGCCGAAACGCTCTCTGATCGTTGCAGCAGTCCCCGAATCACTTTCCCGCATGATCCATTTTTTGCCTTTCAGATCGGTTTTAATATCAAATATTTCATTATGCGCCAGAGGATCTGTCGGTCCGCACAGAACAACCAATTCGTCTTCAAACCATGGCCGCCACAGAATTTCTTCTCTGCCTGAGAGAGGGCCTTCAACAAAGCCGACATCCATTTCTTTGTCAAAAACCAGTTTTTCTGCATATCTGGTATTGTAGACCAGCAGGTTAACGTGTACGTTAGGATGTACTTTCTTAAAAGCGCCGATCAGATACGGGAGAATGTAGTTGCCAAGAGTGGTACTGGCAACAATTTCGATCCTTCCATCGAGTTTATCGTTACGCTCCGACATTATTGTTTCTATATTACTGACCTGACCAGTAATATCTTTGGCAAGGGGGAGAAGAAATCTGCCCCGTGCATTTAGAAGAAGACTTCGCCCATGTCTATCAAAGAGAGAACCTCCTAACTGGTTTTCCAGCTCTGCCAAAGCCATACTCACCGCAGACTGGGTGACAAACAGCTTTTTGCTGGCCTTAGTGACCTGGGCAGTTTCCGCTACAGCTATAAATATTTCCAATTGTCTCAGTGTGATAGACATGTTTCCTCACTAGATTACAGATCACTTTTACTTATATTAACCATCTCGATTACTCAGGTTCCAAAGGAGTCATAATAGCATTTCTGAGAAGTTTCACAAGTCTTTTTACATCAAGGATTTCCAGTGAATAGAGGTCATGAATAGAGGTCTAATTCAGAACCACGAAGAGGTAAGGAAGAAACGAGTTTATCATTGACACGACTATAACAATTATTTAAGATAGGTCGCAAATTTGACCAGCGGAAAATGTTAGCCAACATGATGTAACTTGGTAGCATTGTATTAATTTTAAAAATACAAGCAGACAAGGAATCAGTATGGAACAACAACTCACTGCGTTTCTGTATCCTGAACAAGTTCTCTGGATAGCTGCATTTGTCATTGGAGGTTTAACCTTCGCCCTCGGTCCGATTGCTATAGTTTATCTTTTGATGCCACTCAAAACCAGGCAGATCGACAATAAAGCCCTGCAGTTTATCGAATGTGGTATGGACCCCATCGGCGACAGCTGGATTCGATATGGGGTTGTCTTCTATCTGTATGCCCTCATCTTTTTAGCCTTCGACGTAGACGTACTCTTCCTGTTCCCTGTAGCTACTGCATACAACGATGCGATGTTCGCATCTTCTATACGTGATTTTATCGAAATAGTTATATTTGTCGGAATATTATCACTCGCAGTAGTTTATGCATGGATCAAGGGAGTATTCAAGTGGGAACGCAAAACGTACCTTCGTCAATAGTTCAGTTTGCACCGCTAGACCAGCTGCTTAACATTGGCAGGGCCAACTCCTTGTGGCCCCTGACATTTGGTATCGCCTGCTGTGCCATCGAAATGATGGCTACCGGGTGCGCCAGGTTTGACATGTCGCGCTTTGGTGCTGAAGTTTTTCGCCCTTCTGCCAGACAAAGTGATGTCATGATCGTCGCCGGAACCATCACCAAGAAAATGATGCCGGGCATCAAGGTTCTCTACGATCAGATGCCTGAACCAAAGTGGGTCATGGCTCTAGGCAACTGTGCAATTTCCGGCGGGCCATTCGCCTTCGAAGGTCAGTACAGTATCGTCCTTGGCGCCGATAAGTTTCTTCCTGTCGATGTCTATATACCCGGTTGCCCACCGCGCCCTGAAGCCCTCCTGCAGGGAATCATAGAACTTGAACACCTTGTATCTGACTGGAAGAGGTGGAAAAACCCGGAGGCTGCAAAAGTTTAAGTCTATCGCTCAATAACCTCGTTCAGAACAGCAAACTACCGTTCTTTATAGTTCTTGGAGCAAAGCAATATGATTTGTGAAAAAACAAGACAGGCTCTCCAAAAGCTTTTTCCAACGCCAGAACCACAAGAAGTGCAGACCGAAGACTCTGGCGAGGAAAAAGGCAAAAAAGTTCCGCAAGAGCCACGTAATAACGGTCTCGTTGAACGTGATTACGCCGTGCACGGCTACCATCTCGATGCCCAGGTGTCTCCTGACCAATTACTGGAAGCAGTCACCATTGTTGATGAGGCAGAATTCTTCATTGAAAGCATAACGGGTGTCGACTGGATCAAAGACGGCCAGCTCGAAGTCATATACGATTTTTCCAGGTATGATTTTGATCTCTGTCGCGTGGTCATCAGGACTAGGGTTGATCGCAACACCCCCGAGGTTCCGACAATTACCGGTATTTATGACGGGGCTAACTGGCATGAGCGGGAAACCCATGATTTTTTTGGCATTAAGTTCATCGGGCATCCGCATCTTGTTCCGCTCCTTCTTCCTGAAGACGCAGATTTCCATCCACTCTTAAAGGATTTCAAGGCATGAGTTCTCCAATAAAACTTCAACCGGACGAGACGTTCATCCTCAATGTAGGGCCCCAGCATCCTGCTACTCATGGTGTACTCCGGGTAAAAATGGAGATGAATGGAGAGTATATCGTCAATGCCGAAACGGTCATCGGCTATATTCACCGGATGCACGAGAAGATGGGGGAAGTAAAGACCTATCCTCAGTTCCTGATGAACCTGAGCCGTATGGATTATCTCGGAGCCCTCGGATATTCTCACGGTCATGTGCTGCTGATCGAGAAAGCCTCTGGTATCGAGGTTCCGGAACGTGCTGAATATATCCGGGCGATCATGGTAGAGCTCAATCGCGTTGCCTCACACCTTTTCTGGTTCGGGGCCTTTGTTATGGATCTGGGTGGGTTCAGCCCGCTGATGTACGCACTGCAGGATCGGGAATACATCCTCGATATGCTTGAGGCAGTGACCGGATCCCGCCTGACATATTGTTACTTCCGGTTCGGTGGGCTGTCTAACGATATCGATGATGATTTTATTTCAGCAGCCCGACGTTTCATCCCCCGCATGCGCAAATCTCTTAAAAAATATCACAGGCTGGTTACCGGGAATATCATTTTCCACAAAAGGCTGGAGGGTATTGCCCCTCTTACTCCGGAAATGTGCCGAAAATATGGTGCCACCAGTGCCGTTGCCAGGGGTTCCGGGATAAATTTCGATGTCCGGAAAAACGAGCCCTATTCAGTGTACCCCGAATTTGACTTCGATGTTCCGGTCTTCCATGAGTGCGACTCCTTGGCCAGATACAATGTTCGAATGGAAGAGATTGAACAGTCCTTAAGGATAATAGAGCAAGGATTGGACAAGCTGCCTGACGGGCCGATCATGCCCGAGAAAAAACCCAAACTTATTAAACCGCCTGCCGGAGATTATTATCAGGCGGTTGAAACAGCCCGCGGCAGTTTTGGCATCAGGCTGGTCAGCGATGGCGGTAAGACCCCATATCGCTTAAAGCTTCGTTCGCCAACCTACTCAAACATGCACTTATTTGATGAGGCATGCCGAGGCATGATGATAATGGATGCTCTCGCATTTATGGGAAGTCTTGATCTGGTCATTCCCGAGATAGACAGGTAAGAGGAA
>JBBRDD010000236.1:0-7039 GCA_038204235.1 Desulfobulbales bacterium | reverse complement strand
ATTTTATCCGAGCGCAGAGTTCGGCTCCTCTCAATTTCAAGCATCATGGTAATTGGATAGCCAATGCGCTGTGCGGCCCTGACAGCTTCGTCCTCATCGCGGATTCTCGCTTTTTCAATGACCGGGATCCCGTATAATCGCATGATAGTATGAGATTCATCGGTATGAAGCGTATATCGCTTCTGCTCCATGCAGCCCTGGATAATTTTCTTAACCGGCTCCTGATTGGGAGGTGGGTTATTGCTTATGATTTCAGGCGTTTTCTGGAGAAGCTTAAGATTGTGATCATAATGATACATGTACATGAAACTCTTCACTGCGTGTTCGGGGGTCAAATAAATCGGTATATCACCGTTACTCAAAAACATATCTTCATCTAAATGGGTTCCCTCGGCAAACAAGGTGAAGAACAAAGGTTTCCTCGGATTACATTTTGCGGTCTTAGCGGTTGATCGTGCTATTTTGCTGACATCAATCCCCGGACAGGGGCTACAAATTACCAGGACACCATCGACTTCAGGGTTCTGCAGGCAATTTTGAATTGCCATCTGATACTCTGGCGCCGATGCATCAGATGCAAGACAGAGGGGATTGTGGAACCCTCGCGGGACAGCCAGCACCCCGCCCATACTCCACAACGCATCGGCAGCCATTTGTGACGGAGCGATGCTATTGGAGATTATCATTAATCGTTTGCCTTTGGGTCTGTTGAGCTTGGCTAACGTCTCAACCATATTGAGCAGATCAACGCCATTGTTTACTCGAAGGCAGCCTGCCCTGTTGAATAATGCTTCATAGACCCGATCTTCATCGAACAAGGGATCTACATCAGAATGAATGAGGTAAGATCGGGTATCCGTCCTGCCGGATTTGACAATTATAATGGGATTTCTCCTGGCATAGCTGCGAGCGGCTGCCATAAATTTTCGGCCATCGTTAATCGTCTTCAAAAAGAGGAAAATTGCTCTGGTTTTGCCATCTCTGCCGAGAAAATCTATGGTGTCGGCGATATCAATATCCAATTTTGAACCCAGAGAGATAAAGTAGCTGAAACCAATCTTTTTACGGATGGCGTGTTGGATAAATGTCGTGGGAAAAAACCCGCTTTCGGCAACAACGGCAATATTCCCTGTCAGGGGGTGCAGAGGACAGAGACTGGCATTAAGATTATTTGCAGGATAGATAAAGCCAAGAGAGTTGGGGCCCAGCACACGACATCCATGTTGAACTGATATTTTCCTGATCTGTTCCTTGATGACCGATGGCTGTTTGACGCGATCGGTAGTGTCCGAGGCAAAGATGATGACCCCCTTCACTCCTTTTTCCCCACAGTTGTCTAATATCATTGACAGACTTGTCGGATCAGTTGCCACCAGGGCAAGATCAACATGATGGGGGATATGAGCGACTGTTGGATATGTTTTATTGCCAAATACGCTCCGGATAGAGGTGTTGACTGAATAAATAATGCCTTTAAAGTCGCCGCCAATCAGATTATTGAAGATTTTCTGGCTAATCGATTTGTCGCCTTCATTAGCGCCAATAACGGCAATCGTTCGAGGATTGAACAGGTTATCCAGGTTTCTAATAGACATATGCTATTTCCCACAATGAAGAAGAAATAGAAAATGATCAGATAAAACAATCAGCGGCCAATAAACGATTTGGTGTCTTGCGGTGTGGTGTCTTGCTGTTGGTAATGATCCCCCATCATTTCCTGTTTTTCCTCACGGTATTGGTTGTTAATTGACATTCAGTCTTTACTGATTTTCGATAGTATCCTGGTGAACCTGTTGTTAAAAATCAGCTTTACTACACCCCAGGTGAGCAGCATCAGCAGTGGAATGATAATAAAAATTGTAACCGGAAAAAACCACATGCATACAATGAACTCTGCCATTTTAAACACTGTTGCACCTCCCATTTTATTGTGTGATGTTTTCTCTATGATTCCCTGTATCGCTCAATCATTGCAAAAAAATCAGGAAAGCACCTCGGCTCGGTCTCATTTGTTTCCTTTTGCTCAAGTCTGCGCGTCCTCTGGAACTCGTTCTCGTACAATAACGCACCCTTCATTTCATCTTAGTAGCAGTATATCAGCCGACAGGTTTCCAACAGGTTTCCAGAATACTTATCTAAGTGCCTGTTATTACCTATTGCGATTTTTGCATAGCAAAATAATTTGTGATTACCACTAAACCTCAGCTATATGTGGATATGAGATGCCCTTTGCACGGGACGCCATAAACCCATCCCTGGGGGCTTGACCGCAGCCATCCAGGCTGCGGAACACCCGTGCAAAGGGCACCTCATACCCATCTGGACCTTCAAAGCTGAACTTTGTGGTAATCACAAAAGAATTTGTGGTGTAGCTCTTGGGATAAAATCGAGGAGGGAACTGCTTCACAGAAAAATGGTTTTCTCTGCTCTGAGGTACTACTGGAAAACGATCTTTGATACAGAATAGCCTGGGCTGCAGCGCTGTTTTTTAAAATGGTTTGCTGTCAGCCATCTTTTGATTTGTTGATGATTTTTTCATAGAGTTTTTTAGAAAGAAGTTCGGGCTCGCTTTGAATTTCAGTCTGTAATTTTTGCTTTAACTTTGCATATACCTTCAAGGCTTGATTTGTTTTTCCCCTCGCCGAATATAATATTATCAATCGTTGATAAGCATGTTCAAGCAGCGACTCTGATTCTATTGATTTCTGATAGCATGCGATCGCCTTGGACACAGTGCCCCGTTCCTCATAAATCTGCCCTAATTCTATGAGTGCTTCTGTATACTGTTTTTTAAATTCAGTTCTTCTTTGTTGCGCCCAGGGTGAATAAAGGTCTTGAGCGAGAAAATCATCCCTATACATATCGACGGCTTTTTGAAAGTTCTCTGCAGCTTTCCGAGGGTTACCTGTTTTTTTGTCTTTGTTGCCCTGGTCAATGAGAAGAGTGAAGTGCTCGAGATCTACCTCGCAAAGATCTTCATCCAGAGACACAAGATTCTCGGTGAGGTGTATATAGGAAGATCCAAATTCTTTATCCATGCCTGGCTCTAATGATTTCCGCAATCGATGGAGTTCAACCTTAAACCTCTTGTCGCCGGCATCCGGTGATACTTCCGGCCATAGGTCTTCAATAATAAAGTCCCTGGGAATATTTCTTGCCCCCCTGGCGATGATGACCTTCAGCATCGTTTTGGCGTGCTTTCTCTGCCATTCTTCGTTTTTCATAGGTTCATGAACCTTAAAAACAACAAATTCACCAAGGGCTTGTATACGTATGTGGGGTAAATTGGATCGATGAATCTTTTTTCTTATGGAAAAAACTTTTTCTCTAACTGTTGTATCTCGATGATGTTTCAATATATCAAGCCCGAAGACAGCACTCTCGCTCAGATGAGAAACCAGCAGACACTCGGCAAAGTCCGTTCCTTTTTCGACTTGCCACTCAAGTATTAACAGGCATGCCTTTGTGAAATCTTTGCGACTTACCCACTGAAAATGGATATGTTCAGTCAGTTCAAAGAGTTCCATTGCCTTACGAAGATGAGCTACCATCAAATCTGTTCTCTTTGTTTTATGATATAACAGTGCCAGGGCAAAATGGATTTGCACCATCCATGTTTTGCCAACTGTCTGTTCCATAATGATCACACTTTCTGTTAATTCAGTGAGAGCAATCTCGTAGCGACAAAGATGGGTGTTGATTATTCCTAAGAAGAACCTGGCAGTTACAATGTGGGTTAAGCTGTATGTTTTTTCTGCATTAAATATTACCATGGAACTACGAATAAGATCGGCGGCTTTTTGATAATCATTTTTATGATAATAGCTTGCTCCGAGAAACAGCAAAGTCATTCCCTTTAACAAGGTATTATTGATGTTGGAGGCGAAGTTCAATAACTGCTCTCCTCTTTGTTCGGCCAATTCAAATTTCCCGAGATGTGGCGACAACATAAGTTCCTGAAGAAGTAGTGGCAGGTATAAATTGAGCAATCCTAACTCTTCATAATAATATTGTGCTGTCTGGAGATGTTGAAGTGCTTTTTCCAAGTCCCCTTTGAAGGTGTAATACTGGCCAAGAGAGATTGAATATGTTGCAATTAATTCAGGGTGACCATATTTTTTAATGAGCCCATCGGCTTTTTGGCGAGTTATCTCGGCGTCTGGTAAATTATCCATCATCTGTTGCGATAAAAAGAGATTGGCCAAGGCGGCAATTTGCAGATGTGGTATAGCAAGTTGTTTTAACAGCACATAAGCGTTGTGGCTGGCCCAACATCCTTTTCGAGCGTTCCAGAGCCTGAGAGAATAGATGAATCCCATCTGCAACAGGAGTACAGCCTTTTCAAAAACGTATCGGTCTGTGGTAATAGATTCGAGCAGCAATTCACATTTCTGGATAAGAAGAGCTATGGGAATCAAATCCTCTCCCGCAAAAAAAGACGATTCGACCAACATACTCAAGGTCAGAAGCTGACCACTTGAATCACCAAGCTGCTCAAAAAGCGTAAGAGCTTTGTGCAGACGTATGAGGTTGTCTCGTGGTTCTGTAAATCGTGCACCGGCAGATCTGTAATAGAGCAACCATGGATTTTCCTGAACAATGGTATCGGGGAGTAATGTTAACCATGTTTTCAGTTCAGCCATTCTATTCATTTTAATGAGGTGCACGCCTGCTCGCTCTATTATTGAGGTTGCCTGCAGATAATCTCCGGCTTTAAAATAAAATTTTACCGCATTATCGAAGTCGGCCTGTTTAGCGTACAAATCCCCTGCTCTTTTATACAGAACATTTCGTTCTCCTCTCTCGGTCCTCGATCGAAGCTGCTTTTGTAAAAATTCCCTGAAAAGATTATGGTAGCGAATACCGCGCGGTCCACCTCTGCTATCATAATTTTTAACGAATAAATTTCTTTTTACGATGGCAGCCAAGATTCCTCCAGTCCCTTTTACAGAAAGAAATTCTTTTGCAAAATCCAACTCAATGAAGTCGAAAATGGATAATTCGAGTAAAACATTTTGCAGTGCTTCCGGTAATGATTTAAAGATTTCCTCGCCAAAATAGGGGAATATTTCTTCACGAAAGTTTCCTGAATGATATGCCAGATCGAAATCATCCAATTTTTCCCCAGGCAGCCTTTTTAGGTATTCAGAGAGCAGAATAACCCCTCCGACCCATCCCTCCGAGAGGTTGTAAATGTGATTTATGGTCTTTAACGGCAGAGAAACACTGCATATATTTGCAAAAAACTGTTGGATTTCATCTTTTGTAAAGGCTAATTGCTCTTGAGGCAAAGAGTAGGTGAGCCGTCTTATGTTTTTCTTTTGCAGATCAAGAGGAGGCTCAATTCGTGACAGCAGAAGGAAACGCAACTCGGGTGGTGCCTCTGTCAACAACACCTTTATAAAGTCCAGCGATGCGGAATCAGGATTTAAACTTTCCAGATCATCTAAAACGAGAAGTAATGGAGGATGAAATGTGGCAAATAAGACATGTGTCCATTCTCGGAACAATTGAATGTTATTTCGAAGCCCCGCACTTATCGTTGGATATAAAAATTGTGAGGTGAAATCTATTTCGGGATAAGCGTATTGCAGGGATTGAGCAAGAGTATAGTACAAATTTATCGGATCTGAATCTCCATTATCCAGAATCGCCCACGACGAGTGTATCGCAAGAGTATTTACATACGATGCAGCCAGTGTTGTTTTGCCGGTCCCAGCCTGTCCGGTTAAAATGGTTATCTGCCGATCCTGATTGCCGGAAAGGAGTTCTGTGAGACGTGGACGGTGGATGATGTCGGGCAGAGATGGCGGCGTAACTTTGGAGATATTTATATAATTGTTCATTAGTTTCTCCTGCACATATCATAATGAATCTGCTGACTCCAATAAGCGGGAAGAAAGCTTGGATTCTTTTCAATACCCCGCTAAGGGGGTGCAAGAATATTGGCACAGACTGTTTTTTGTATTGAACGAAAAAAGTGTCTATACCGGTACTAATTCTGCCATGAGCATGGCTGGCGACTATCTCCTGGAGATAGGTACAATCATCATATCAATACAGACTAAGACAGCTCTGTTAAATTTCAATGTAACTGGAGGTAAAGACGAATAAACAGGGAGATGTAACTTTAATTTCAAAACACAATTCTCTACTGAATTGCCTATGTTTTTCCATCATTCCGGCGTACCAGCGTACGTCGGAATGATGGAAAATCAAACTCCCAAAGGAAGCACCCTTGGGGTATGGCACAAGGAAGGATTGGTATCCCCTTATGAGCGGTTGCGACGCCTTTAATTTTTCTCCCAGAGAGTCAGGATAGGACTGGCGACGAAAATTGATGAGTAGGTGCCGATAAGGACCCCAAGAAGCAGAGCAAACGAGAAATCGTGAATCACAGATCCGCCGAACAGATAGAGTGCCATAACACTTAAAAATACCGTGAAAGAGGTGACTATCGACCGGGACAGCACCTCGTTGATACTGTTGTTGATTCCCTTCAACAAAGACGGAGTCTCGGATTTGTTCATATTTTCGCGGATTCGGTCGAAGATTACCACCGTATCGTTCAACGAATACCCTGCCAGCGTCAGTAAGGCCGTAACCATCAACAGGGTCATCTCGATATTCATCAGCCAGCATATCCCCAGCACAGCCAGGACATCATGAAAGGTGGCGACAGCCGCGCCGATGCCAAAGCTGAGGTTGAAGCGAAATGCGAGGTAAACAATGACCCCGCCCATAGACAGGGCGATGGCGAGCATTGCCTTGTTGCGCAGTACAGCACTCACTGATGAGCCAATTTCCGTCTGACTTTCCAGAGAAAATTTCTTATCGGGAAGCTGCTTCGTGAGCACCGCAGTAACCTGCTCGTTCAGTTCAGAGGCAATGACCTTTGTGGATTTTTTAATTTTCACCATCAACCGGCCTTCACTTTCAACCTTCTGCAAGTCAATACCTTCCAACCCGCTTTTGTCAAAGGCTGTACGTACCTCACTCATCGTGAAATTTTTCTCAGCTTTATACTGCAGCAAAGATC
>JBBRDD010000235.1:0-7071 GCA_038204235.1 Desulfobulbales bacterium | reverse complement strand
ATGGCGTCGGTTATTGCCTGTATGATTTTTGCCGCCGTGTCCGGCTCCTCGCCTGCAACTGTAGCCGCTATCGGATCCATTGTCATCGTCGGCATGGTCAAATCCGGATATCCCGAAAGCTTTGCAGCTGGTGTTATAGGTAACGCCGGCACCCTGGGTATCCTCATTCCACCTTCTATCGTTATGCTCGTGTATGCTGCTGCCACGGAGGTTTCAGCTGCCCGCATGTTTATGGCCGGTATCCTGCCAGGTTTGCTGATGGGCGGGATGCTTATGGTGGTTATCTATATTGTTGCCCGCATCAAAAAAATTCCTCGCCAGCCTTGGGCCGGAACGAAGGAGATATTTTCCTCCGGCTTCAGTGCCACCGGTGGGATCATGCTTATATTTATCGTTTTGGGCGCTATTTATGGCGGTGTCGCCAGTCCTACTGAAGCGGCCGCTGTATCTGCCGTGTATGCCTTTGGCGTGGCGGTTTGGGGATACCGGGATATGGGACCTCTCAAAAACGTTCCATGGCGAGAGAAAGGGGAAAATGTTGGGGGAATGGTTGGACGCAACCTCAAGCATATTATTTTTACCCTACCTAAAATCATTACCGACAAAGAGATTAATAAAGTTGTACTCGATGCATCAAAGGTGAGCATCATGCTCCTTTTCATCGTTGCCAACGCCATGCTTTTTGCCCACGTGTTGACGACGGAGCGTATTCCGCATCATATCGCCGAGGCGATAGTGGGGTGGGGGCTTGATCCCTGGCACTTTCTTCTCGTAGTGAATATCCTCCTGCTCATTGCCGGTAACTTTATGGAACCAACGGCCATTATTCTTATTATGGCGCCGATTTTGTTCCCTATTGCTGTCAAACTTGGGATCGATCCAATCCATCTGGGTATTATTATGGTTGTAAATATGGAGATCGGCATGTTGACTCCACCGGTCGGATTGAATCTGTTCGTCATTTCCGGAGTAACAGGGCGAAGCATGGGATGGGCCATAAAAGCCTGTGTTCCATGGTTGCTGGTCCTTCTTACTTTTCTGGTTATTATCACCTATATTCCTCAAATTTCACTGTTTCTGCCAGAACTTCTGGATAAAATGCAGGGATATTGAGTAGATATCAATACTGTTTCTGAAAAAGGCCAGCTTGCGATTCGACGAGAATTGGAAGCTGGCCTTTTTTTTGTTTCGATTCCCGGTAAAATGATTATCATTGGCGCATCTTTGCAACAAAAAAGTTTATACTTCGCGAAATATTCTATGGCTTGTTTTGATCGAAAATTCTAATGACACATAAACCGGAAAATACCACACCACTCGAAGTCTATCTCGCTGCACCGCGTGGCTTCTGTGCTGGAGTCGAGCGGGCAATCGAGACGGTGAAATTGAGTCTTAGTCGCTATGGCAAGCCCGTCTATGTGCTGCATGAAATAGTGCACAACAAACACGTTATTGTCCAGCTGGAAGAATCCGGTGCCGTGTTTGTTGAAAACCTGCAGGACATCCCTCCTGGGGAGGTTTGTATTTTCAGTGCTCACGGTGTTTCCCGGGCAATCGAAGAGCGGGCCAGAGAACTGGGGCTTCGAACGGTTGACGCAACCTGTCCCCTGGTGAGCAGTGTCCACCGAATGGTCGAAAAATATCATGTTTTGGGCTACGATGTCATCATAATCGGCCATCATGGGCATCCCGAAGTCGAAGGAACGGCCGGGAGAGTTGCCGGTCGGGTACATATTGTCGCAAACGAACGGGAGGCAACAGATGTTATGGTTGCTGATGTTGAAAAGGTTGCCTATGTCACTCAGACAACGCTTTGTGAAGACGATGTCGTAGGTATTTTGACAATTTTGTCCAGACGATTTCCTGATATTAAAGGTCCCAAATCAAATATCTGTTTTGCAACGCAGAACCGTCAGAATGCCGTTAGGAAACTGGCTGAGAATGCCGATCTGCTTTTTGTCGTAGGTTCAAAAAACAGTTCGAATTCTAATAGATTAAAAGAAGTCGCACTGCAGTGCGGTATTGAGGCGCATCTTATCGATGATTACCGGGATCTTGATCCTGCATGGCTCATCGATAAAAGGAAAATAGGTATTACCGCCGGCGCCTCCGCCCCTGAAGAACTGGTCGAAGGCGTTGTTGGCTGGATGAAAGAGCATGGCGCCGAGAAAATCATTGAATTAAAAGGAATCAAGGAGCTGGTCCACTTTCGCCCTTCCGCTGTAGATTCTCAAGAAGACTGAGTTGTCTGAAAGGCTGCCTGAGACGGGTGCTGTACTATAATAGTCATAGCCCCGAGCTCCAAAAAAGTGCTGTACCCTTGAGCTCGGGTCTGATTGTTCAATTTAGGCAGTGAGCACCTCTGTCAGTCTTTGCATCGCCTCTTTTACCTTGTCATGGCTGTTAAAGGCTGAGATACGGATATAGCCGTTGCCGCATTTGCCAAATCCCGCACCCGGTGTACAGACAACTCCGGCCTTGTTGAGCAGCATATCAAAAAACTGCCAGGAGTCCATCCTGCCATCTATCCAGATATAAGGCGAATTCTTGCCTCCGACGTAGTCATACCCCAGTGTGTCCATGGTGTTGCACACTGCCATACTGTTTTCCATGTAATAATCGATAAGGGCCTTGGCCTGAGCCTTTCCTTCCTCGCTGTACACTGCTTCGGCTGCCCGTTGAACCGGGTAGGACACCCCGTTGAATTTAGTGCAGTGCCGCCGGTTCCACAGACCGTGAAGAAAGTGTCGTTTGCCGGAGCTGTCATAGGCCGCACATTGTTTGGGGACGACGGTGTAAGCGCAGCGAGTCCCGGTAAAACCCGCACTTTTGGAGAAGCTGCGGAATTCGATGGCAACTTCTCTTGCGCCTTCTATCTCATAGATAGATTTAGGCAGGGATTCGTCACGTATAAAGGCCTCGTAGGCGGCATCAAATAAAATGAGGGCTTTATGTTCCCTGGCGTAATCGACCCAGGTTTTTAGCTCAGCTTTTGAAATGGTCGATCCGGTCGGATTATTGGGAAAACAGAGGTAGATCAAATCCACGTCTTCGGCCGGAAGCGCCGGCACAAAATTGTTTTCTCTGGTGCTGTCGAGGTAGACCAGCCCCTGATATCTGCCATCGGTAAAAGTTCCGGTACGGCCGGCCATAACATTGGTATCGAGGTACACTGGATACACCGGATCGGGGATGGCAATTTTAATATTCTGGCTGAAGAGTTCCTGAATATTGCCGGTATCGCATTTTGCCCCGTCACTGACAAATATTTCGTCGGCAGCAATATTGGCTCCACGACTCTGAAAATCGTTTATGGCAATTGCCTGGCGCAGAAAATCATAACCCTGCTCCGGACCATATCCTTTAAAAGTGGCATCGTTGGCCATTTCATCAACTGCATTATGAAAGGCCCTGATGGAAGCGGCAGGCAATCCCCTGGTAACGTCACCAATGCCGAGCTTGATGATGTCTTTATCTGGATTGTTTTGTTGAAAAGCAGTCACCCGCTTGGCAATGTCGGAAAAAAGATACGAGGCCTGAAGTTTTAGATAATGCTCATTGATTGTAATCATTTATACGTTTCTCAGTTGTTTTATGGATAAAAGGCGTTACGTTATGCAACTCAACGATGACGTCATCAAATATAATTGAATGACAGGGACTGTCAACCGACAACTCTCTTTGCCGGAAAAATCGAGAAAAAGAGTAAACGATTACCAGTACCCAATCTGCTTTGTCTGCGGACGTTAAAGGTAACCGGTACAATTTCTCGATATCATCAGCGTATCTCCGGCACCGTTAATCGGTTTACTGTTTTGGGATTACGCAGGCATTATTGGTTTTCTGGGAAAGATTTTTAAAAGGGACGCACACATGAATATAGAAACACCGACTACTATCAATCGCGATGCCTACACGGTATTTGACTATGTCATCGAAAAACTGGACCTGCTATTTCAACTGTACGATGATCGAACCGTGGTAACTGCCAGTGGGAAATACCGGATAAATCCGGAGTCAGTGAATGAAAAGCCCCCGTTGCTGCTGTTTGGCGAGCAACTGGAACTGCAGTCTGTCTGTGTTAATGGAAGAGAACTCAAAAAAAGTGAATATCGGCTCAATGGTACAAGCCTGCAACTTGATCAGCTTCCTGACGCATTCACCCTTGAAATTATCACTGTTATTTATCCGGCAAAAAATACTTCGCTGGAAGGACTCTACCGGTCAAGTGGCAATTATTGCAGTCAATGTGAGGCCGAAGGGTTCAGGAAGATCACCTTTTACCCCGATCGCCCCGACGTCCTGACCCGATTCACCACCCGCATTGAAGCGGACAAACTGACGTGCCCGGTCATGCTGTCTAATGGTAACCTGATCGACAAAGGCGAAATGGCGGAAAACCGGCATTTTGTCCTCTGGGAAGATCCCTTCCCGAAACCAAGTTATCTTTTTGCTCTGGTTGCTGGCCAACTGGTCAGTATCGAAGAGGAGTTCGTCACCGGGAGCGGTCGAATCATTGAACTGAAAATTTTTGTTGAAGAACGAAACAAAGAAAAGTGCGGCCATGCCATGCGCTCCTTGAAAAAAGCGATGCGCTGGGACGAAGAGGTTTTCGGCCTCGAATATGATCTTGATACCTTCATGATTGTCGCCGTAGATGATTTTAATATGGGTGCGATGGAGAACAAGGGGTTGAATATTTTTAATTCCAAATATGTGTTATCCACCCCGGAGAGTGCCACCGATCAGGATTATTTGGGGATCGAAGGCGTGATCGCCCATGAATATTTTCATAACTGGACCGGTAACCGGGTAACCTGTCGGGACTGGTTTCAACTCAGTCTGAAAGAAGGACTGACCGTTTTCCGGGATCAGGAGTTTTCTGCCGATATGAATTCCCGCAGCGTACAGAGAATTGACGATGTGCGCGTGTTGAAAAACTTTCAATTCAAGGAGGATGGGGGACCAATGGCCCATTCCGTCCGTCCCGATTCTTATCAGGAAATTAACAATTTTTATACCGCAACCGTCTACAACAAAGGAGCGGAAGTTATCCGCATGATGCATACACTCCTTGGGCCACATCTTTTTCGCAAGGGAATGGATCTCTATTTTGCCCGGCATGACGGACAGGCGGTCACCTGTGATGATTTTGCCGCCGCCATGTCCGATGCATCCGAAATCGATCTGGACCAATTTAAAAACTGGTATTCCCAGGCTGGCACGCCGGTTTTACGAGTGAAAGGGGAGTGGCTTGAAGAGGAAGAAGAATATAGACTGCTTATTCGACAAAGCTGCCCGGAAACTCCGGGGCAAACGGTGAAAAAACCGTTTCATATGCCTGTTACGGTGGGTCTGCTTGGAGCTGATGGCAGTGACTTGCTTGATGATGGCCCGCAAGGCTCAATTGTTCTTCAACTGCAGGAGCAAGAGCAGCTCTTTACTTTTCAAAATATCGGGCAAAAGCCTGTTGTTTCTTTTCTGCGGGATTTTTCTGCACCGGTCAGGGTGGAAAGCTTTCAATCCCGCGAGGAACTCTCACTGCTTATCCGGGCAGACTCAAACCTTTTTAATCGCTGGGACGCAGCAACCCGTCTTGCCAGTGAAGTGATTCTCGAAGTGGCGGAAAAACTGCAGAGCAACCAGACTCCAACAGTGGAAGAATTGTTTCTTGACTCTGTTTCTGAAGCTCTGTCGGGGAAAACTGATGAGCCTGCACTTCTTGCCCTTGCGCTGCAGTTGCCGGCGGAAACAACCCTGGCTCAGGAGATGGATATTGTCGATCCGGACGCCCTGCATATGGCCAGAGAGTTAGTCAAAAGAGAACTAGCCCAAAGAAATGTAGAGCGGTTCACGGCTCTTTATTATGATAATCAGCAGAGTGGCACTTATAACTTAACTCCTGAGGCTATGGGCGGGAGAAGTTTGAAAAACGTTTGTCTTGCTTATCTCATGTCGCTTGACCCGCTCCCTGAACATATTCAGAACCTTTGTTATGAACAATACCGGCAGGCAGGTAATATGACCGATGCTATCGCGGCGCTTGCCAATCTGGTGAACCTGGACAATACACTGCGGGAGAATGCCCTGAAGGATTTTTATAAAAAATGGCACCAGGACCCGTTGGTGCTTGATAAATGGTTTACCCTTCAGGCCACTTCAAAGCTCGATAATACATTGGATGTTGTTAAGCAACTCACCGACAATGGGTCGTTTTCTATCTCTAACCCGAATAAAGTCAGAGCCCTTATCGGTGCGTTCTGTTCCGGCAATCATGTTCGGTTTCATGACCGGACTGGAGCCGGCTATCGATTCCTGGCCGATGAAATTGAACAGTTGAATGCGATTAATCCGCAGATTGCCGCTCGACTGATCGCTCCATTAATCAACTGGAGGCGCTATGATGAAAATCGGCAGGTATTGATGCGGCAGGAACTTGATAGAATTTTGGCAATAAAGGATCTTTCCAGTGATGTTTATGAGATAGTCTCCAAAAGCAGATAATCGGGAAACGGATACGAGTATGCTAAAGCTCTCTTCAGAGTCGCTTGTGGCAGAATAAACAGCGATATTTGGGAGGGTGAGTCTCTGAAAGGGGCGCTACTTTCCCCTGATCGTGACAATCGAGGCAGAATTTTTCTGCCTCTTTTTTATCTTCGATAGCATAAAAGCGATTATGAATATCGTTGTGGGGAAGAGGGGTTGTTGTCTCTTTTGGGGCGCGGAGGAGAAAGATAAGGATACTAGCGCATATAATTATAAAAATAATATTGCTGACAAGCATTTTGGCATTCTTTTTTTGTTTCATTGACTATCAGATGTGTAGAGAGAGCAGTTTAGCGGGCCATTTCTGCAGCACTAAAGTTAAGTAATTTTTTATTAAGACCAAAGGCGATACATTCTCCAAGAAAAGTTGCGAGGAACTTACTTTTGCCAAGAAGGGTAACCATTTTTCGGTGTCGGGTATGATTTTTGATCATACGGTGTAAATCTTCCGGGATGTGATCCACGTGCGCGATACAACGAGCCACCGCCTCGCCGGAGACGATTGCCGGATATATTCCTTCGCCT
>JBBRDD010000234.1:0-7172 GCA_038204235.1 Desulfobulbales bacterium | reverse complement strand
ACCTGGGGCTGGGGATGTGTCCAAGTTGAGTTATTCTGAAATGATACCCGGGACGGATATGTGGCTTGGTACAGGGATTTATCTGGATAATATAGCTACCTTTAAAAAAGCCATGGCTGAGGACATCAATTCGCAGGTTTCCCAAAATGTGACAGTGATGCTTCTTATTGCCGGGGCAATTTTCGTTGGGATTATCACCTTATGCCTGATAATTGTTTTTGGCATAGTGAAAGCGCTCAAAGTTATGGTCTTAAATTTCCAGGATATTGCAGAGGGGGAAGGAGATTTGACCAAGCGTATTGTCCTCAACTCAAAGGACGAGATTGCAGAGCTGGCCAAATGGTTCAATATTTTTATCGAAAAACTACAGAAGATTATGGATTCGATCTCAAAGAATACGAAAACCTTGGGACAAGAATCAATGAAACTGTCAAAATTTGCCACAAGTCTTGCTGAAAATGCTCAAGGGACGTCGAATCGATCTGGAAATGTAGCAGCATCTGCAGAAGAGATGAGTGCAAACCTTAACAACGTGGCAGCGGCCATGGAACAATCTACAACCAACACCAGCATGGTCGCAAGTGCCGCAGAAGAGATGACAGCCACTATCAACGAAATTGCTGGTTACTCAGGACAAGCACATGCTATATCCTTGAAAGCGGTTAAACAGGCAGAGGGCACCTCGGTCAGAATGGCTAAACTTGGGGCATCGGCCGATGCGATCAGTAAAGTGACGGAAACGATAACCGAAATTTCCGAGCAGACCAATCTCCTGGCACTTAATGCAACGATTGAGGCAGCTCGAGCGGGAGAGGCTGGCAAGGGATTTGCCGTTGTCGCCAATGAAATAAAAGAACTCGCCAAGCAAACTGCAATGGCTACCCTGGATATCAAAACCAAAATTGATGATGTTCAAAAGACGACCAGTGGAACCGTTCAAGATATTCAGGAAATCAGCTCTGTTATAAATAGTGTAAATGAAATTGTGGCGACGATTACCAGGGCGGTCGGTGAGCAGTCGAAGGCCACCCAGGAAATTGCTCTCAATATTAATCAGGCGGCAGAGGGTCTGGGCGAGGTGAATATGAATGTGAGTCAGGTCTCGGTTGTTGCTTCAACGATTACTCAGGACATTGCCCTTGTCAATTCGGCATCTACAGATGTGTCAAAAACCAGTTCAGAGGTTCAGGCCAGTAGCCAGAATCTGCAGTCACTTTCTCTTGAATTGCACAAGGCAGTAAGCAGTTTTAAGATTTAGTTTAACCAGCCCAAAACAGGATACCAATTGGCTTGGCTTCTCAATTGGTATCCTGCTCATTTTTATCTGCCGCCGCGAATAACCCTCTTCTCGGTGACGACCAGATCGAGAAGTTCGTCGTGTTCCTGTAATGGTGCTTTTTCAATGATCTGCAGCTCGAAAGCAAGACCTATTCTGGCCGCCGTCGGGACTTCGGCCAGGAAACGATCATAGTAGCCGCCACCATAGCCAAATCGTCCACCTCTTTCATCAAAGACAGAACCGGGCAGGAGGATTGTCTCGATTTCTTCCGGGGCAACCAGCGCTGTTGTGCAGAGTTCGTCTTTCGGTTCGGGAATATTGCAATATCCTGGAACGAGATCGGTCAGTCGATTGCTGATACGAATAGCATCCAGCCTTTTTTCCTTTATTCTGGTTATCGGCACGATAACGGTTTTGCCCATGTCGATCAGGGTGTCGATGAGCGAAAGGGTCGCAACCTCGCTTCTGAAACTGACATAGACAAATATTGCTTGGTGCTTCTGCAGCTGTTCAAGTTCCAGCAGGCGTTGCTGAATGGCAAGCGATTTTGTCTCGATCTCTTGTTGGGTAAGCTTGTTGCGTGCGGCGAGAATGTCTTTTCTCAGCTGTCCTGAATCGAGCATAGTATGATCTCCAATGCGTAATGAGTTGTCGACTTTGTTTGTTAATTCCGCTGAAAAGAGCGGGATAATTTCCTTCACCAATCAATTTTTTTAAAATACCGGAAAAATGCCACTATCTAGCTAAAATCGTTGAATTATATAGAGATATGTCGGGAGCCTGCTTTGTATCTTTATCCGGTTGAACTCGAATAAACGGGTGCGCGAAGGTCGATCAAAAGTCAAAGGTGAAAAATAGATAGAGCCTTTGGGTTTTACATGTACTTGTTGTTCCCTGATCAGTTGGAGAATTTTTTTATAATGGTTGTCCGGCAGGTTTTCGTCCATTATAAAATTAGCCGTTATTTCCACTGAAGGAAAACGATCGTTTATATCCTGGCTGCGCCAGAAGGCCTCTTGAACCAGCCTTTCCGTAAGTGGCTTGCCGATTCTGTCCAGAGTTTGCTGATCTGCCGATTCTAGACCGATATTGATATAGGTCGTTGCGCCGGATTCGCCCAGCTGCCGGAAAAATTCATCCGGTTTATTCAGTAATGAGGTGACTGAACCAAAGAGGAAAACATTGGTTCCTGTAACATAGGAATGACTCAAGTCGAATTCTTCACAGGCGGTCTCAATACTAAAGAGAATACGTTCGGAACTGGTCTGCAGGGCGTCGTGTTCGCCAAGAAAGAGACTGTTATAATTGATGAGATCGCGGCCATAGAGTTCTTTGAGGCGGCTGATCTGTCTGCAAATCTCCGCATTGCTTTTTTCGGTAAAAACCGTGTTGTTTTTTACCTTGCAGAATGCACACTTGTATAAACAGCCCTCGGATATTGTCAGTGGAATGATATTGTAATCGACATGCCTGGCATCCGGTGGCAGTACAGAAATTCGTCCGCCAATGATTGCGTGCAGCTGCTGCGCTTTTTGCTTTAATCTATCAGGACTGTTGGTAATAACTTGGTTGAGAAACTGGCAGAAATTACTAGGTAAGTCTTTTGGCCGTCCCTGCAGTTCCAGGAGTAACTGGTGCCATGACTCGGATATGTGGGTTATCTCCTTGTGGGCAAAAGGGTGACCGCCGAGAATACTGTTGGTCGGATACTGGAAATTCGGCAGGTAATATTCGCCTGTGGCCTCAAAAACTCCTGTATATCCACCGGTTGAATAATAAACCCAATCGTTGCCCGGTGTTCGCTTGAGCCATTCATGAGGGTGGGCCCACTCTCTGCCTTTGCTTTTCGCCCGAAAAATTTCGCCATTAAGATTAAATTGAAAGATGAACTCTTTTGTCTCAATTTCATTGTATATGCCGCAATGTATCGGAAAACTCATTTTGCTATAGGCCGTATGACCGTTTTTCAAAAGAGTAATCCTTAGGTCATTCGTGGCATAATTCCTGCTAGTACCGGTGGCCAATGATGTCTGTTGCATAGTCTATATTTATAACAAACTGAAGCTGTAAAATAAAGAGGTTCTGGGGGTGTTACTTACCGGATAGTCGGAAGCTTGTCAAACAACAGAGTATCAACGGAAAATCAATTAAATAATTTTGTGAATGATAAACTTTAAACTTATTGGAAACAATCCTCATTTTGAGTTATAGTAGGACGTTTTGTGATGGGAAGGATAAGGTTTTTTCTTTTACGAGAGTAACAACCAGTGGACTACGAAATACCAGATAAGAAGTGATCATTTGAAGAAGGAAAAAGCAGTTTCTCCACACTCCGACGACCATACCACATGCCTGGAGTGAATAATCATCATCTATGGGGTACATGAATGGAAAAGCAGATGACGGAAACGCTGGAGGCGATATATGATAAATGTATCGCCAACGAAGACAATATTATTACAATATTGCAAGAAATTCAGAGCAAAATCGGATACATACAGGAAGAATCTGTTAACTGGTTTGCCGAGCGTACCAACATTCCACCTTCCAAGTTTTACGGAGTAGTTACCTTTTATTCCCAGTTTCATCAAAATCCACGCGGTAAAAATATTGTCACCGTCTGCTGTGGAACGGTTTGTCACGTCAAAGGTGCACCCCGTGTCATCGCCAAAGTTCGCGAAGATCTTAAACTAAAAGATGATCAGGATACAACCAAGGATATGCAGTTTACCCTTGAGCGTGTCAACTGTGTGGGTGCCTGCAGTATCGCCCCGGTTGTGCTGATTAATGAAAAGGTGCTTGGAAAGGTAACTCCAAGTAAAATAGTTAAGAGTCTCAAAGATTATAAGGGATAAACCATGAGCAGCGAAATAATTGTCAATGTGTGTATGGGTACTGGTGGCATCGCTGCTGGTGCTGATATGGTGATGGAGGAGTTCAACAAGCAGTTCGAGGCTGCCGGAATCGAAAACGCTACTGTCAAAGAGAAATGCAAACTGCATAAGGTCGGTTGTCGCGGTTTTTGTGCTCGTGACGTCCTTGTCGATATAAATATGGCGGGTGAAGTTTCCACCTATCAGTATATTCAACCCGATATGGTCAGCAGACTTATTAAAGATCATGTGGTTGGAGGAAGGCCGGTCAAGGAATGGCTGGTCGGAGATGATTACCATACCTTCCATGATAATCAAACGAAGGTAGTTCTGGGTGATCTGGGTAAGATCGACCCCGAATCTATTAATGATTATTTGGGCGTGGATGGGTATAAGGCTGCCGAAAAGGCCCTGACTACTATGACTCCTGCGGAAGTAATCGCCACAGTAAAGGAATCAGGATTGCGTGGACGAGGAGGCGGCGGATTCCCAACAGGGGTGAAATGGGGTTTTTGTGCTGCCAATGATTCGGACCAGTACTATATCATCTGTAATGCCGATGAAGGCGACCCTGGTGCCTTTATGGATCGTTCGGTCGTTGAGGGAAATCCCCATGCTGTCATCGAAGGGATGATCATTGGTGCTTACGCAATTGGTGCCAGTATCGGCTATGTCTATATTCGTGCGGAATATCCGCTGGCCGTGGACAGGTTGCATATGGCTCTGAAGGCCGCCAAGGAAAAAGGCTATTTAGGGGAAAATCTTTTTGGCACGGATTTTAATTTTAAAATTAAGGTTAAACTTGGCGCCGGGGCCTTCGTTTGCGGCGAGGAAACTGCTCTTATCGCTTCCATTGAGGGCGAACGTGGGATGCCTCGAGCTAAGCCACCGTTCCCGGCCAATAAAGGTCTTTGGGGCAAACCAACAATTATCAATAATGTGGAGACCCTTGCAAACTTACCCCATATTCTCAATAAGGGAGCTGCCTGGTTTGCATCCATAGGTTCGGAGAAAAGTAAAGGAACCAAGGTTATTGCCCTGACAGGAAAGATCAGGAACACCGGTCTCATTGAAGTTCCCATGGGAATACCACTCAAAGATATCATATTTAACATTGGTGGTGGAATAGAGGGCGACAGACTGTTTAAGGCAGTGCAGACAGGCGGTCCGTCTGGGGGCTGTATTCCACAACAACATATCGATCTGCCGGTTGACTATGAGGGATTGGCAGCGGTTGGTTCGATGATGGGTTCCGGTGGTATGGTTGTCCTGGATGAAACCGACTGTATGGTCAATATTTCCAAGTTTTTCCTGGAATTCACCCAGTCAGAATCCTGCGGTAAATGTGTTCCCTGTCGAATTGGCACCAAGCGCCTGCTTGAGATTCTCACCCGGATTACCGAAGGAGAGGGCAAAGAAGGCGATATTGAGCTTTTGCAGGAGCTGGCCGAGGACGTAAGAGATTCCAGCCTCTGCGGTCTTGGTATGTCGGCACCGAATCCAGTACTGAGTACTATTAAATACTTTCGTCATGAGTATGAAGCCCATATCAAGAACAAAAAATGTCCAGCCAAAGTTTGTAATAAGTTGCTGACATTCTTTATTCGTGAGGATATGTGCGTTGGTTGCGGAATGTGCTTACGGGCTTGTCCGGTAAACGTCATTACCGGAGAGAAAAAACAGCCTCATAAGATTGATAATAATCATTGTATCCAATGTGGATCCTGTTTTGATGCCTGTAAATTCAGCGCCGTATTAAAGGAGTAGTAACCATGATAAATCTTACTATAGATGGTAAATCGATTGAGGTTGCTCTAGGCACTACTGTCTTAGAGGCGGCTAAACAGTTGGGGATTAAAATTCCGACTTTATGTCATGATGACAGGCTGAAGCCATTTGGCGCCTGCCGGCTTTGCATTGTCGAAATTGCCGGAATGCCTAAACCTGTAACTTCCTGTACCACGCCAGCCACCGCTGGTATGTCGGTGCAGACGCAAAGTGCCAGACTCTACAGGTTGCGGAAAACTACAGTAGAGCTTCTGCTTTCCGATCACCCCAATGACTGTATGACCTGTATTGGAACTGGAGAATGTGTATTGCAGGAACTTGCTTACCAGTATGGCATTCGTGAAAATCGTTTTGCCGGTGCAATGCGTGAGCATAAGCGTGTCGATCATAATCCCTTTGTGACCAGGGATCAGAACAAATGCGTTATGTGTGGGCTCTGTGTTCGGGTATGTGACGAGGTACAGGGGATTGGTGCAATCGGTTACTCTGAGAGGGGCTTTGAGGCAAAAGTTATCCCGCCGTTCGGCCATGATCTGGATTGCGTATTCTGCGGTCAGTGTATTTCCGTTTGCCCAACTGGCGCGCTCTCCGGTGCCATGTGGTCAGGCAAACCCCGTATGGAAGGCGTTAAATTCACCGACACCACCTGTACTTACTGCGGCTGCGGTTGCAATATCACCTTACGCAGCCACGGCGATCAGGTTATCAGGGTAGACTCGAAATCGGATAACCATAATCGCGGCTGGCTGTGTGTCAAAGGACGGTTCGGCTTTGATTTTATAAACAACTCCGAACGATTGACGAGTCCACTTATCAGAAGAGAAAAGGGCGGCAATTTTGAAAAAGCCACCTGGGACGAAGCTCTCGACCATATTGCGCAAAAGTTCAACGAAATAAAGGCTAAGAACGGTCCTGATGCCCTTGCCGGACTCAGTTCCGCCCGTTGTACCAATGAGGAAAACTATCTTTTTCAGAAATTTTTTCGAGCAGGAGTCGGGACTAATAATGTCGATCACTGCGCTCGTTACTGACACAGTGCAACAGTGGCCGGTCTGGCCACAAAATTCGGTTCCGGTGCAATGACCAATTCAGTCGCCGAGATTGCTGAAAATGAAGCGATGTTAGTCATTGGGTCCAATACAACTGAGAATCACCCGATTATCTCGCTGCGGATGAAAGAGGCGGTCGCAAATGGTGCAAAACTTATTGTCGCCGATCCCCGGAAGATTCCA
>JBBRDD010000233.1:0-7247 GCA_038204235.1 Desulfobulbales bacterium | reverse complement strand
TGATCGATACCAGCGCCCCTGCCACGGACGCCACCACCAGCCATCAGAGAAGAAGATATCTACGTTTACATCAGGAACAGCGTAGGCATATGTACCCGGTAAGGCAATAACCGCCGGGGGTGCGGCGAAGACTATGGGGGGTGGCAGGGGAAATCCAATACTTATATTTACCTGTGCCTGTATCTTTCCCGGCAGGAAACTTACCAGGACCAAAAAAACTGTTCCCAAAAGTAGCTTTTTCATGTGGTTCACTCCTTTACGCATCATCGATGCCATACGAGTTAAGTGAGCGTTCACCTGCTCCGAATCTGTTTTTTGTCATCGGTCGGTAAACGTACCAAGAGTACAGTTTAAGGACCTCTTTCGCGCACCTACGGCACTGGTAAACGCTTACGGATCAGAGGTTATGCAAGATTATCAGGTTTTCCGGTAAACGGCCATCGGGGTAGAAAGTATCTCGTTTAATAAAATAGTCGCAATACAACACTAATCATCAAAATCGGGAAGAGACACACCATTATTTCAAGTATTCCTAAGGACCTTAGCGGTTGACTTTATCATCTTTTACTATGTAGTTTGCTAACAGGATTTCTTTAGATTTACAAATATTCTTCTTGAACAAATGCAAGGGCCTCGAACGTCATTTAAGCCTGTAAGCAAAACTCATTCAGTGCTGGTGCATACACACACTTTATTCCATACGTGACAGATTAGCATGATAGATTTTCAAAGTTTAATCGAAAATTATGGATATCTGGCCATTATAATCGGCACATTTCTTGAAGGGGAAACCATTCTTGTGCTGGTAGGCCTGGCAGCTCACCAGGGGTATCTTGCACTGCCTGAGGTAATTGGTGCTGCCTTTTTGGGAAGTCTTTGTGGAGATCAGCTCTTTTTTTATCTGGGACGCACCCACAGTCAGGCGATTCTGCTCAGGCGCCCTGGCTGGAAAGGCAAAATTGAAAAAATCCATAAAATGATGCGCCAATTTCAAACATTGATGATTCTTTGCTTTCGGTTTCTTTATGGATTGCGAACGATTACTCCGTTTGTCATTGGAATGAGCAGCGTATCAACAAAAAAATTCGTATTTCTTAATGGTGTTGGAGCAATGGTTTGGGCGATTGCCGTCGCCACCGGCGGTTACGTTTTCGGTCAAGCTCTGGAGATATTTATCGGCAAAATAAAGCATTATGAAGTGCGTGTATTTGTCACCGTTGCCATTTTTGGAGTACTCGTCTGGTCGGTGCATTTTTATCGGCAGAGAAAACGTGAATAACATGGAGCAAAGCTGGAAATCTTTTACTTTCCCATTCATTTTAGGATTTCAGCACCATGACTTACCATAGGTTATTTTTACACCTGTTACCAACCCTTGGATTTCTTCTGGCGCTTGTTATCCTGTCGAAGATATAAAAGGAACGAAGACCACCAACCAGCACTCTCGCCTGGCTGCTGACCATCATTTTCATTCCCTATCTCGGCGTTCCCCTTTTCCTGATTTTCGGCGGTCGAAAAATGACCCAAAAGGCCGAGTCAAAACCGAAACTTTCCCACAAGACATCAAGCGCCTTCTTCGATACGTATACCGGCGACTCAACATATCTGCTTGCCCCTGAAAATGGAATTTTTCCTCCATCGGCACCTAACCGGATAACGTTCCTGACGGAAGGCAGACAAGCCTGGGAAACAATACTCAACCTTATTCAGAATGCCCGGAACACGTTGTATATTGCGACTTTCATCCTGGGACGTGATGAAACCGGGCTGGCTATTGTGCAAGCCCTGGCCCGAAAAGCTTCAGAAGGGCTGGATGTCTGTCTGCTTATAGACGCACTGGGATCGCTGAAAGTGACGAAAATTTTTCTTTCACCGCTTTTAGCAGCCGGTGGTCAGGTTGCTTATTTCATGCCGATGATTCATCTGCCATTTCGTGGGCGGGAAAATCTGCGTAATCATCGAAAAATGGTCATTTGCGATGGCACTACAGCTATCATTAGCGGGATGAATCTTGCCTCTGAATATATGGGGCCAAGAGAATTGCAAAATCGTTGGCTGACTTTTTGCTCCTTTGCTGTAATGTTCCTCTCAGCCACCTCCGCTATCAACAGATCCTCTGCTGTTCCAATCAGATAATCAGGCGCACTCCCCCCAGATCGGCAAGGCCATAGATAAGATGCGTCCCCGGGGAACCGATAAACATCAGATTTGGCGGAATATGCCACTCTCCAGCAAGTTTCTGGATGAGCTCAGGCCCAAACGAGCCGGTTAAAGGAACAAATTCAATATCGATTTCGGGATAAATATCATTGAGTACAGCGAGATCCTTTTGCAGGGTAGGTGAAACATCTTCCAGTCGCGTTACGACGGTGACGACTTTGATTCTGTTGGTATGTTCGTTCTGCTGGACATACAACATGGCTTTGTTGAGATTGGCCAGATTATCTCCCCGTGTAAAAAAGACAACTTGTTGGGAATTTATTTTTTCAATCTGAGCCCTGATAGCCTGAGACGTAGCGGTCATTTTCTTGATAAAAAACTTAAACAGGGAACGGGCGAGAAAGAGAAATGCATTGAGAATAGTGACCCGCCCCAACATTATTGAGATCAGAATGAATGCAGGAACGAAATAATCCATGAACATGAGAAAACAACGATAGTCCATAAGAACATTGCCGACCAGGCCGATAACGACAGCGGAAATGCCAACCAGTACGTTGATTAAAGGGGCGCTGGTGGGTCGAGGCAATTGCGCCCGCTTGGTCTTAAGGTAGATATTGCCAAACGCGAAAAGCGCCATAACCGACAGAAAAGAAATAGTATAAACTCCCGCAAGGGCCTGAAGGTCTCCTTCGGTGATAAAGAGAACCGAGACACAGAGGAGAAAGAACGCGATGATAATGCGATGTGTTGTCCCCCGGCGGCATGTCTTGAGAAGAAACTGGGGAAGAACCCGATCAAGAGTGATACGGCGGACAAGCCCGTTTACTCCCACAAAGCTTGTGAGGACGGCGCCGGAGAGGACAAGTGCACCGTCAATCGAGACTAAATTTCCCAGCCATCCTCCCCCGGAGATGTTGCCAAGGTGGGTGAGCAGAGCGTCCTGGTGACCGGCTACCTGAGGGATAGGAACCAGGGCGAGTGCCAGTAACGCCATCGCCGGATTGAAAATACTGACGGCGACCCACATATTGCGTAAAGTCAGGGGGAATACGTCTTCTGCCTGTTCTTCAACAAAGTTGGCGGAGCTTTCAAAGCCGGAGATGCCGAGAAGCGAGGCGGAAAATCCAAAAAACAGGGCAAGGCCAAGTCCTCCCTGTGTCGGGGTTGACAGGTTCAGATGCAGCGTCGATAAGCCATGCTGGGAGATATAAAAAACGCCAACCCCCAGCAGAAGCACGAGAGTGGCCAGATGGAAGACAAAGATAATTATGGCCACCACCGAAGATTCGGTTATACCGATAATGCTTAAGACCATGAACGAACCAAGCAGACCAATAGTCGCAAATTCTACCGGGAGTGAAGAAAAAATCGTATGTGTATAATGACATGCTTCACTCGCAGAAATGACCGCTGTTGCCATATAGGAGAGGATAGTAAGACAGGCGGCGATAGAGGCCCGGAACTTACTCGTTGTATTGAGCAGGGCATTGTAAGCACCACCGTTCAGCGGCAGCGCACCAACCACTTCAGCGTAGATGGCACGGTACAGATATAACACGCCGGAAACCAGCAGCAGAACAAGGGGTGCCCATCTTCCCGAGTAAATTATGGCCAGAGCAGAAACATAGAGACACGAAGAGGTGATATCGTTGCCGCAAATCGCGGTGGCCGGGAACTGCCCCATCCCGCTTTTCTTGTGTTCTGTAAAGCTAGAGGTCTTTTGAGAAGGGGTTTCTTCACCCTCTGGCTGTTGCTGGGAATCGATATTTTGAGCTGCGGTCAATGTCGGGGTGGTCATGATTGGCAAAAGAGATTGAAAAGCCGGATCCGCCGGACCGGAGAGCACCTCATTCAAGACCGAGGCTTTGGGGTCTTAAAACTCAATTACTGGTCGCTCGAAAGATCGATGAAAAACAATTCGACGCCGTACTGGAGAACATTCTCGATTGTTTATCACCCTACGAAGTAAAAGCAACAGATTTTTTTTGGTAGCAGGGGCGTCGCAGTTGAATCGAACCGAATGGTAATAAATTGTAGAAACTGAGATTTGATCTGAATATACGTAGCAAACCTGTTTATTCTCCTTTGAGCTTTTCTGCAAAGACGACCTGGAGTCCTTCTTTTCGTACACGTTGGCGGAGTGATTTCCAACCCTGCACGTTTGCGTCAACCATCTTAAAACTAAATAAATTTGACTTCAGATTTTATTTTTTGATAGCATTCTACAGTGCTATTATTTCAAGAATCATTCTCAACTCTCCTCATAAAGAGAAAAACAATCAGGCTTGAAGGTACATGAATGTTGAATAATTTGTCACTTTGTCAGAAGCTTATGGTGGGCCAGTAATCCGCCACATCATTAATACTGGCAACCTGTTTCGTCAGTATTAATCTGTTTACACCAGCAAGTTTTGCTATCCCAGGCAACTTGATTACCACCTTAATTGTCGCTGGTGTCCTCATCTCCATGGGTGCCTCCTTTTTCGTCTCTCGAATCCTTTGCAAAAACCTGTCGTTGGCAGTTAATTTTGCACAGGATGTTTCGGCTGGGAATTTCACACGGACTCTTGGATCCAACGACAAAGACGATATTGGCCTACTGATCAATTCAATGAAAGCTATATCAGTCAATATGAAAAAAATGTTTATGGAGATTAAGAGCGGCTCTGAATCACTCTTTTTTTCAACCGATTCGCTGCAGGAACTTTCCGGCACGATGACAGGACAAGCCGATTACACTCGGGACAAGGCTGGAATGGTTGCAGCTGCTGCTGAGCAAATGAGCGCAAACATGAACTCGGTTGCTGCTGCTGTCGAACAGGCATCTGTTAATATGAATATTATATCCAGCGCAATTGAGGAGCTTTCCATTACCGTTCAAGAAATTGCCAAGAACACAGGGAAAGCACAATCGATCACCTCCAATGCTGTAAACAAGGCTGAAACGACTTCTATTAATGTCAACAAACTCGGGGAAGCAGCATATGAAATTAGCAAGGTGACCGAGGTAATTACCGCAATATCGGAACAGACCAACCTGCTCGCCCTTAACGCAACCATTGAAGCCGCAAGAGCAGGAGAAGCTGGTAAAGGATTTGCTGTTGTTGCCAACGAGATCAAAGAACTAGCTAAACAAACTGCAGCCGCTACTCAGGAAATTAGAGGTAAAATCGAGGGAATTCAATCTACTACCGATATTACCGTAAAAGAAATTGCTGACATAACAGCGATCATCAGCGAAATAGATGAGACAGTGTCAGGCATCGCAACAGCTGTTGAGGAACAAACCGCCACCACACAAGAAATCTCCTCAAATATAAACCAGGCTTCTCAAGGTATTCAGGAAATTAACGAAAACGTCGCACAAAGTACGACTGTGGTGAACGTCATTGCCTCTGACATAAACAAAGTAAGTATCAATGCTGTTCATTCAGCCGAAGATGGCGTCGAAATACAATACAGTGTTCAAGAAATGCGTGATCTCGCTGTTCGCCTGCAAGCGCAAATCAATCATTTTGATATTGGTGAGCCAAAATTTGACATTGTAAAAATTAAACAGGCCCACATGATGTTTAAAGACAATATCAGGAAGGTGATGAAAGGAGAGAAACAGATGAAATCTGAAGAGGTCGCCACTGAACATAACTGTATGTTTGGGAAATGGTTCTACAGCCCCGACGGTAAGCAGTATGAACACCTTCCAGAATACAAAGAGGTTGAAAAATTCCACGCTGAAGTCCATGGCATGGGAAAGCAGATCGTATCGGCGGTGAATAACCAGAATCAAGACAAAACCCGTGAAATGCTATCCAGGTTTGATAAAGCTCGAATCTCCATGTTCAAGAGTCTAGAAAAACTTTACAATGCCTGACACTTCACTATTTATCAGGTTCAGGTTTGAAGTGAAAAACTAAAGGATATTTTGGGTTGTGTCGCTATTAGAGGAGATAAAGAATCCCAAGAGCAATAAAAGCCGACATTACTCTTTCAATCAGGTGGCAGAAAAATTCTGTCTTGCCCACATTGCGACCGGAACCTCAAACAATCAACAGGTTCTTTTCGTGGCTTATGCTGCGTGCACAGCATAACACGGTTTCCAGATCCCACTCCATCAGGTCTTGCTCAAACCGGACAATCTCCAGTCACTCCCCTCCCGGTAATCTTCAATTATCTGCACCGGGAGGAGGCTGGTGATGGATGCAACTTGCTCAGCCAGGGTGTTTCCGACAACCTGGATGGCGTTGTCTATCAGGTCTGCCCGGAAACCGGTCTCTTGCAGATCAAGGGTAAATCCAGTGGTAATCAGTCTGGCAACGACCTTGCCCAGAGCCACCCTGACCCGCTGTATGGGCTCTTTATCCAGCTTGAAGCCGAGAAGGTGTTTATAGGAGGCTGCAATGTTTTTCGTCAGCTCAAAACTCCTGAGAAAGGTAAAAAGATTTACCTCTTTTTGTTTTTTCATCGTGTTCAGGATCATATCGGCGATCTGACTGTATAGCACATCATTGGAACCCTCGAAGATTTGGAACGGCCTGCTGTCGGCTATTGCTCTTCCGGCAATATGGTCCCTGCGGTAACCGCTTGCGCCGGTTAATTGCAGCAGGGTCTGGGCAGCCTCCTGCATCATATCCGTGACAACGGCCTTGGTGGCGTTTGCCTGAAGGCCGAAGGAGGTGAGATCGTTATTTACTCCGGAAACTCTGGCGGCATAGTGGCACATGGCAGAATTGATGGTATACCATGCCTGCAATTGTGAGAGCCGGTGCTGAACCTGGTCATACCTCATTAAACTTTTACCCCCGACATAACGCTGTTGACAGTGGGCAATAGCTTCATCCAGTAGCCGTTTGATAAAGCCCAAACCTATACCTGAAAGCCTCATCCTGCTGCGATGCAGCAGATCCATCATCAGTTTGACACCGCTGGTGCTCGGGTTCAGTCTCGAGCTATGGGGTACGTTAATATCAATTTTATTGAGGCCGTAAGGGATCAAAAACAGGCCCAGCTTGTGATAGTATTCTTCCACCTCAATCTTCTGGCCGGGCTGGGATGTCTCAACAATGAACAGGTCGATGTCGCGTGCC
>JBBRDD010000232.1:0-7263 GCA_038204235.1 Desulfobulbales bacterium | reverse complement strand
GGGCAAAACGAGCAGCGGTACGGATGGTATTCGTATCGGGATCTATAATTTGTTGGTTGGCACTGATATTACGTTTGTAAAACCAGCCGTCCGCCTGCTCAGTGAGGATGCCGCTGAGACCTTCCCCGTCCAGGTCAATCCATTGATAGTTTGATCCATCCAGGCCGTATGGGAGATTTTCCACACTCTTTAAATCGACCTCGTAAATCGTCTCGTCAATAATGGCCCGGGTGTACTCGAATTCCACCGGTGGCAGCGACTTCGATAAATAACCACTATCGTTGTTACGCTTATAGCCGGTTTGCGTTGCCGCAAGGAGATAGGAAAAAATGGGATTTTGTGTATTGGCCAGATCTTTCTCGAGGGAATAGCTGAAATCTGTTGATCGAACCAGGCAGTTCAGGCCCACATCCTGCTCTCCCGGGAAATGATGGAACATCAAGATCCGCCGGCACAGGCGATAGGTGCGCACCTCGAATCCGGCACGATAGGAGGAAAAGGGATCGTTTCGTACCGGCCATGTGCTGCCCGGTTCATTCGGTAATGGATTGGCCGCGTCATGTTCGCCGTAGTCAAAGACTACCTCGAACATCCAGCTATGGTCATCCGGCAGGGTCGGCCAGGCCGTCATTGCCGCAAGGATGGGGAGATAGGGGGCTATATTCCCGTATTTGATAGTCTTCAGATAGCGGTTTGCTCTTCTTGAGGTCAATGACCGATTCTGTTCGTGCGCTTGAGAGAGATCGACGCCGTCGGAATTTTCTTCTACATATTGATAGGCAATAGCATGACCTCTGTCATCGTAACTCTCACAGAGCAACCAGGAGAAGATACGACCAGGGATGCTTGGATCGATTATGCGGCTTTGTTCCGTTTTGCCATACCAGGTGGTGATGTTGTCCTTGGTGATGGTACGCCAGAACATATCCGTTAAATCGTCTTGATTGGTCCAGCGCTCGATGCGGGCAAATAAACCTTCGATGCGAGGGCGGTAGCGCTGAATGGCATATGTTTTTCCTTCTACTATCCGAAGGGGAAGTGTCTCTTTCTTCCACGTCCCTTCGTTGTCAATAAGAAACGGGACCAGGTCTTCAGCTCGGGCGAGGATATACACATCCGATTCGTCGGCATCATTATACTGTGGCAACCCTTTATCGGTTTTCCGGACGACAGCCGGTATGGAAAGTGACCATCCGAGGCCAAACGGACCATTGCCTGCCCCGGAATCATAAGAGAGTAAAAGTTGCGGAGCGTATTCCGATCGTCCAGGGCTGGTCGCGATGGGCACGGACATGGAGCCGGTGCCGGTGACCGGATTGGCCGCAAACTTCTCCCCCATGCCGTGAACGGCACCGCCACCTTTGGGGAGGTTTATGGAGGGGATTGCCGATCTATCAAAACTCCTGACATCCTTGCCGGTTTCCTTTCCTTTATTCTCGAGAGACATCTCAAATCCCTCCTCAAACAGATATAAACTCATATTTATGAGTTACTCTAACTTGATGCGATCAGGCTGCAAATAACGACAATCTCCAGCAAGATTGCAGCGCATCATCTGCAACACTCAATATTGCGTAAACAAGGAGAAATACAATGACTTCTGTCTTGACATCGACGGATGAACCTTGGCTGATGCGCAACAGATCAATCTCTATGAGCCTCCAGCTGGCTTAGATTCCTCAACTCATCGTAACATGTGTAAAAGAGTGTGCCCAGGGACCGGGGCGTTATGACAACACTTTTCAAACGTCAGAAAGCAGTAGTGGCTCGAGGTAAATATGCTCGATTCTGCTCGCCAATTCGGCTTTGTTCATCACCTCCATGTTTGTTCTGCTTGAGAAGCGAAACACTCAGGATTTTTGTATCAGAAGGTTATGTACACAATAATTTGTTTTATTGCGTTTTCAATGGCAAGGACTTTTTCGGTGAGGATTTGTTAACAGGAAAAAATTGTACAATGTTATGAGATTAAGAAATCAAAATGGTGAAAGATTGATTTTTTCTCTTATCATTTTGGTGTCTGCTGCCTCCCAGTCAAAGATATTTCACTTGGCCATCTTAACTACTTAAGGCCAATTGCAAGTTGATATTACTGAGCAGTTTGCATATGATCATGCCTAAAAAAACTTGTACGAAAAAGAGTATTATGTATATTTCAAAAATTGAAATATATCTCCACAAAACCAGCTTAAAATGGAGCAATCGAGATTATTGATTTTTCCAGATTATTTTCGCTGATCTCTTTAGGCTGAGTGTTAGGTAAGTTGCAATACACCACAACATTGTTGGTCGCCTTCAGTGACCAGAAGATTGTTGCTGGAAAGGTAAAGTGAGTTTAAAGCACACCCTGTTGAGCTAATTCCTGACCATCTTTGCGATCTATGCCGAGTCAAGATATTTCCACTAAATCTGAACTATCACTGGTAACTTGCAATAAAACAAACACCATATCGGTTGAAGACAGGCATGACAGCCAAATCACGTTATCACGATGTGGCAGCTTATTGTTTATTTACACGACATTACACTGTTACCACTAGCACATTCTTTTTACAACCAATACTCAGGTAAATTGCTAGACCTTTCCTACACAATTTTTCCTGTCCAATAGAAAATAAACAAAAGAAGGGTTGCCAGATTGTTGCTTTTTCAAATTATTGCTTTTTGTTGACAGTTGATGGATATTGTAAAGGGCAGAAAGCCCTTACGTTGTTTTTCAGGGAGAAGGGGAAGCTGCCGACAGGAAAGAGACAGAAGTGGCGGGCTTTGTGCTGGTCTACTGTCCATCTATATCAGTATTGATACTTTCTTGATCTTCGGATTATCACTGATGTATCGCTTCTTTTATAAGTAAGCATGCCGGCAATAATTAGGAATTAAGGGACAAAATCAAGGGACAGAGTATTAACTTACCTTGAAACACTGTGTAAACATAGGGCTATAAAGCTAAAGGCTTATAGCCCTTGGAGCTACTAGCCATTAGTTTTTGGTGTTTTCTTCCTCTTCTTCTCGAAACTGGCACAGAAGCTATCTGCCTCCATGATTGGGCGAATTTGAAACTGCTCCTGCTTCTGCCTCAATTTCTCATAGACTGTCTTCTTTATCACAGCCGGGATAAGGACCTGGCACAATGCTGGTGGGAGGAGATAACAATTGCCCATTATCCGAGGAATGATCACTGCCTTGTCCTTGTCTAAAGAGAAGGGGACTGACCTGCCATCTGCTGTGGTAACAGTTTGCTCATCATAAAAGTCTGAATAGGTGACAACTGGCTTCTCATCTTCCCAATTCAGATCTCTAACCCACCACTTGCACTTGCTACAACTCGACTTTGCCATTGATGCTCCTTTCCACTCTCTGTCTGTCCTCTTTTTGCCAGCATATTTCCTGCTGAGACACTGTGGTTACTGGTGTTGAATTGATGAAGGTCCAGCTCCTCATATCGCTGACCTTGACCTGTACTGTGTCAGTTGTCTGATTTGGGAACCAGCAATAAAAGAATACCTCAAATGTGTCCTCAGACAATCTGCTCAGCACCCTGCCACTGACATGCCCTCCTTCAGTTCTTCCTCTGCCTCTGAAAACATGCCCAACTATGGTTTTCTTCCTAGCTTCATCAATCATGCGTTGTATGATATTTGCGTCATTTTTTTTCCTCTTCTCAGCCTTCCACTTTCTGCGCTTTTTCTTGTACTCTCTGTATTCAGTTATGTTCTCAAACCAGTCACTGTCTCTCTTTTTCATATTTCCTCCTAACAGGCCATTTTAAGCCACCTTGTCACACAATTTTAGACTAGCCTATACTATCGGGTCGCCTTCATCCTAAACAACAAATGTAGCCATAATGTCACAATCCTAAAAATAATTTTCTTCTCTCTACTCTATCTCAAGAAGACTTATTTATCCCCTAAAGAGAACTGCCACAGTAGATGGGAAAAGGTTCACTACCAGTATCTTAGTGTGCCTATTCATCATCATTCGGTTTGCCAAGTCCAGCTTGGTGATAGAGGACAACAATTTTATCATCCTTTGTGAGCTTGAAAGACCTTTTGAGCTTTTTCTCAATCTTCTTCTGGCTCTTGGCCTTGAGTAGTTCCTTGATCGGGCCATAAGCATAGAATGTCCTGAAGCCATTTCTCTGATCAAGCTCTGGATAGCTGTATGCCCTAAGCATGACAATCCTCTTATGGCCAATCATGAGATCATCAAAGGTATCAAACAGCATCTGGACTCTATCCCTTGGTGTTGTAGATTCTCACCAACAAATCCAGCAATATTCTCAAGAATCAATACCATTCTTTCAATAAAAAAGACAGCCGGCAGGATTTCTCCTACCAGCTGTTATGAGTAGACAGCAGTCTACCGCACCGAGTTATCCCTTGGCGGCGGAGTCCCCTCGCAGCCGCCTCTGTTTCACTCGGATTCGTTGAACCATTCCGAGTTGTAAAAGATCTCGGCGGTGATGGTTTTTTGCTCGTGGTAATAGGCTTCTTCAAGGGCCATGGTGGCGGTGTTCATTATTGCCCGACGATTGCCTCTGGTGAAGGCGGCGACGATTTCGACGGCATCTTTATGAAAGAGATCGGGTGGAGCATCGGCATTTTTCAAACGATGTTCAATAAAAAGTCGAGTTTCATGCTCATTCATGAACTGGGTTTTGATGATGCCGGTAAGCCTGGAACGAATAGGATTGAGGATGTGTAGTTCCAGTCTTTTGGTCAGGGTTTCGTCGCCGACAAGTAATAAGGAGGCGGCGACAGTGGGCCTGTTTGATTGAAAAAGCAAGGAACAGAGGTCCCAGAGGGATTCGTTTTCCAGCCTTTGCGCATCGTCGACGATGATCACCGGATGGCGAGGATTCGAACCGCTGACCATGGTCTCGATATACTGCTGGGTCCTGGCAATCAGGGGGATTCCTCGGCCTTTGGTGTCAACCCCAAGGGCTTCGGCGAGGATCCGGGTTAGGCCGTTTCTGGGATGACCGGCATAGGGTAGGAGCACAGGTCGGAAGGAGTTTTTGTCGAGATCCTGAATTAAGGCATGGACGAGGGTGGTTTTGCCCGAACCCGAAGGACCGCAGAGGGCCAGACTTTTGCCGGTATGGAGAAGGCGTTTGATGGTATCGAGTTGCCTGAGGTCCCGATCGGGGAACCAGAATCGGCGTTGACCGTGGGTATCGGCAAAGGGATGGCGTTTCCAGCCGAAGAAATCGCCAATGGGTAAAGCTGAAGTGCGTGTCATGGTTATCTCCTGGTGTTGTTGGCATTAGCGTGGATATTGACGGGTTTGGCCGGAATCATCTCCGGGCCGTACCAGACGAGGTCGGTATCCCAGGGCATGAACCAGATATCTACCCGTTGTCCTGGGAGTGCGTCGGTGACTTCGTAACTGCGCTTTTTAAGACGGATTGTGCCATTCAGATAGACACGGCAGCGCCGCTTCATGCGAAACAGCGGCTCGATGTCGGTGGTTTCCGGCAACGACCTACAGACACTCTTACCACCGAGCCGTTGGTCCAGGGGGGAGATGCCAAGCGAGCTATGGATCGATTTGTGGTAATGGGCAAGCCACAGCTTGAAGGCTTTGTTGATGCCGTCAAGGGTGTGGGCGACCGGCCTTTCGCCGTCAAGGAACTGATCACGGACTCGGCGAAAAAATCTTTCGACTTTGCCGCGTCCTCTGGGTTTTCCAGGTGGGGTATGGATAAGATGGACACCAAGGTTGGCGCAGACGATTTTCAGATGATGGCTGGCATAACAGGCGCCGTTGTCGGTATAGAAACGGAGCGGCCGACCGTGGATCCGTACCGCAACCATCAGTTCCTGCATCAGCACTTCGGTATCCTCAGCGAGGAAGAAGCCGGCGTGGACTATATAGCGGGTGGCGTCGTCGATAATGGCATGGAGATAGGTTTTGCGCTTTTGGCCGTGCACCCTGATCTTCGGCCCGTGGAGGAAATCGGCGGTCCAGAGCTGCCCGAACTCCTGGTAGGCAAAGGATCTCGCAGTGTTTTCGGCAGGTAAATGAGGGTCCCGATGCAGGTTGGCCGTAGTTGCGAAGCGATACAGAGTGGCTCGGGAGGGACTGACCGTATCCCACAGTTTCTCGTCGATCAATTGATTAAGGATGCGCGCCAGGGTCCACCGGGGATGCACCTCACGCAACTTAAAAAGACGGTCGACGATGGTTTCTGGTACAGCGCTGTGACTGCCCAGGTTTCTTCTCGGTGCATCCTCCAACGCCGGCAAGCCGCCGTGCCGGTAACGATACAGCCATTTGCGAATGGTCTCCGGGGAGAAGGAGACAATCGTCCCGTCCGGTCGGCGAAAGCTTTGCGCGGCCAGCCGGTTCAGTTCGTTTTCAAGGGTTTCTTCCGCCTCATTGCGATGCAGAAGACGACTAACGATACCGTATCGCCAGACGGCCAGGTCGGTTTTCTCAGGAGTTGTCATATGTGTCTCCGGTTTAAAGGTTGATCTTTCCGGCAATAACAACATATCCCATTGAAAACATGTAGGTATTTATTGTGTTGGTGGGTAGATCGGCCACCTCTTCGGGTAGAGGCTTCGAGAAATGTCTCGAGTGAAATCGGACCAGAAACGAGATGGCTTCAGGTCAGGACTCGGTCCCCATTCGCCAATGTGCTTCTCGTGATCGAACCAGGACATAAACTTTTCGGCAAAGGCACTGAGCCGTTTTATAACTCCACGACTCATGGCCATTCGGCGAGCTGCTTTTGCCTGGCTTGTCTTGTTGAGGTTACAAAGCACATGGCAATACTGAATTGTCCAAAAGAAATGTCGGACAACCGGCAGGAATGGGTACGGCAGCACGGAGAAGGTTACCCGAGGGCAAAGCTTCTTTTTGCAGAGAAAACGCTGAACCTTGATCAGGACCGGCTTTTTCGGATGGGCTCGTTGGTATGTGCCGTGACGGCAGATCAGGCTGGTTGCACAATGTGGGCAGGAAATTTGCGGTTCTTTCTTGCCGAATTCGTCGATTTGAAATAGTGTATTCATCGTAAGAGGGTGGGTTGTGGTTGATACTATTCGGGAAAATACTATCTATACCACAATCCCCCCCTCTTATCCCCCCCAGAGGGGGGACGGGGATGCCCAGGCATTGGGCGGTTCCTGCTGCCATCCCCTCATCCGGATTATGAACTTTCCAGTCTCATTTTTATTGGTCTGTCCTTTCTCACACTATGTAACGGTAGTTGAGATTTTTAGCTGAATTACAGGGCGTGGGGATAGAGAATCTACA
>JBBRDD010000231.1:0-7327 GCA_038204235.1 Desulfobulbales bacterium | reverse complement strand
TCCTACCAAACATGCAGATTGGGAGATTGCGCAGGACGCAGAAAAAACGATGTTGACGATCTACGAGATCGGCGAAAAACTTGGACTAACCAAGGAAGAATTGCTTCCCCAGGGCCATTACATTGCAAAAATTGATTTTCGTAAAGTCCTTGAACGTTTAAAAGACAAACCAGACGGAAAATATATCGATGTTACCGCAATTACCCCGACACCACTCGGCGAAGGTAAATCGACTTCTTCCATGGGCCTCGTTCAAGGTCTTGGCAAGATAGGCAAAAGTGTTTGTGCTGCTATTCGCCAGCCATCCGGTGGACCCACCATGAACATCAAAGGTTCGGCTGCCGGCGGCGGTCTGGCCCAGTGTATTCCTCTTACTCCTTTTTCGCTGGGCTTCACTGGTGATATCAATGCCATTATGAACGCTCATAACCTCGCCATGGTTGCGCTGACTTCCCGCCTGCAACATGAAAGAAACTATGACGACGAGCAACTGGAAAGACTTTCCGGTATGAAGCGCCTTGATATTGATCCGACCAACATTGAGATGGGCTGGATTATGGATTTCTGCTGCCAGGCGTTGCGTAACATCATCATTGGTATTGATGGCGTGAACGGCAAATCCGACGGTTTCATGATGAAGTCCAAATTCGGCATTGCTGTATCTTCCGAGGTTATGGCCATTCTTGCTATCGCCAGGGACCTGAAAGATATGCGGGAAAGAATGGGCAAAATCGTAGTTGCCTATACTAAAAAGGGCAAGCCGGTTACGACTGAAGATCTCCAGGTTGCCGGCGCTATGACCGCATGGATGGTTGACGCTCTCAATCCTTCTTTGATGCAGACCCTCGAAGGCCAGCCGGTTATCGTTCATGCCGGACCTTTTGCCAATATCGCTATCGGCCAGAGTTCCATCATCGCTGACAGAATCGGTCTCAAGCTTGCAGATTACCACGTCACCGAATCCGGTTTTGGTGCCGATATTGGCTTTGAGAAGTTCTGGAACCTCAAATGCCGTTTCTCCGGACTGAAGCCTGACTGTGCCGTTGTTGTTGCAACGATTAGAGCGCTTAAGTGCCACGGTGGTGCGCCGGTTCCTGTTCCCGGTAAGGCAATGCCAAAAGAATATAATACAGAAAACGTTGGCTGGGTGGCCGATGGCTGTGCGAATCTCATCCATCATATCAGAAACGTCCGAAAAGCAGGAATTGCTCCGGTCGTATGTATCAACGCCTTCTATACTGATACGGATGCAGAAATCGCCAAGGTTCGCGAACTGTGTGAGGCCGAGGGTGCCCGTGTTGCTCTTTCCAGACATTGGGAAAAAGGTGGCGACGGAGCTATTGAATTCGCCAAAACTGTTGTTGAAGCCTGCGAAGACAAGAGTGACTTCAAGTTCCTCTACGAACTGGATATGCCTATCAAGGAGAGAATCGAGCTTATCGCCAAGGAAGTATACGGCGCAGATGGAGTTGACTATTCCGCCGATGCCAACAAAGCTATCGCCAGAATCCAGAAAGACCCTGTGCTCTCAGCTATGGGTATGTGTATGGTAAAAACCCACCTTTCTCTGTCCGACAACCCTGCCCTGAAAGGGGTCCCCACTAATTGGCGATTGACTATCAGGGAAGTTCTGACTTACGGCGGTGCCGGCTTTATCGTACCTGTCGCAGGAACGATCAGCCTCATGCCGGGAACCAGTTCAAATCCTGCCTTCAAGCGGGTCGATGTTGATGTCGAAACCGGTAAAGTTGAGGGTGTATTCTAAGCTACCCCTTTTTTGAGAACGTTTGTTTGGGAGAATGGTTTCTCCCAAACAAACAGAGTATTACTCTCGATACTACAATTCGACAATTTTTAGAGGAGCTTACATAAAAATGACTGCAGAAATTATTAGTGGCACTGAAATACGCAAAGCAATTCTCGCAGAAGTTACGCAGGAAGTTGCTGACATGAAAGCCAAATACGGTAGAGTACCTGGTCTCGTCACCATCCTCGTGGGCAGCAGCCCTGCATCAATCAGTTACGTAACGTTGAAGGTTAAAACCGCCATAAGCTGTGGTTTCCACGAGATCCAGGATGACCAGCCGGTGGATATTTCCGAAGCCGATCTCCTGACTTTAATAGATAAATACAATAAGGATCCGAAAATTGACGGTATTCTGGTTCAACTGCCTCTGCCGAAGCACATTGATGATAAAAAAGTGCTCAATGCCATTGATCCGGATAAAGATGTCGACGCCTTCCACCCCGTCAATGTCGGCCGTTTGATGATCGGTGGCGACGAGGTACGTTTTTTGCCATGTACCCCGGCCGGTATCCAGGAAATGATTGTTCGTTCCGGTACCGAGACATCAGGCGCGGAAGTGGTCGTCGTCGGACGCTCAAATATTGTCGGTAAACCGATTGCCATGATGATGGCCCAGAAAGGTAAGGGTGCCAACGCCACGGTAACCATCGTACATACCCGCACAAAAGACCTTGCTGCTCATTGCAAACGCGCTGATATCCTCATCGTTGCTGCTGGTGTTCCGGATCTGGTAAAACCGGAATGGATCAAGCCGGGTGCAACCGTTATCGATGTTGGGGTTAACCGTGTCGGCATGAACGAAAAAACCGGCAAAGCCATCTTGAAAGGCGACGTCGACTTCGAAAAAGCCAAAGAAATCGCCGGTAAAATCACCCCAGTTCCAGGCGGTGTCGGCCCGATGACCATTGCCATGTTGATGAAGAACACCCTCACCTCTGCTAAAAAGAGTTTGGGAATGTAGCGAAAAACCGGGACAACCTGGTTAACTGCAGTAAACAGCAAAGCGGAGGCCACGAACAAGTTCGTTGCCTCCGCTTTTTTTAAAGGACAAGAATTTTATTTCTGGTTCTTAGTGATGATGGTGGTGATGACCATGGTGGTGATGGTGTTCCTCGTCGTCATCCGGCTTGGCACCACCAGCTGCGTCCAATGCTTTTTCGAGCTGGACATTGACGGTCGCCATAGTCTTTACCGCTTCGGCAATATGATCAGCCAGTGAAGTTTTTCCTTCCTCGGTCATGGTCTGACGCCATTTTTCAAATTCTTCGACATGGCCTTTATTGTGCTCTATCCAATGTTGCAGCATTACGCGCAACTTCTCAACATTATCCATTCTCTCTCCAGTTGGTAGTGCTTCTATCTTGACTATACTTTTCCCTCGTGACAAAAAAATACATTACTACTCAAGCTGATGCAAAAAAACCTTCCCGCCGGAAAAATCGATACGACGGATAGCAACTCCTGAAAATTCCTGGGCCCCCTCAAACAGGGTAGTTATCTTCAATCCGTTTTCAAGAACTTCAAGCGTGGTCACATTTTCAAGAAGTAATTCCTCCGCACCATTTTTTTCCATCAACACACTAGTCTGACACATTATAAAAACCCTCTATCTTCCATTTAAGAAACGCTGTTAATCTACGACAGGTCTTGGGTACAGACCGGCTCTCTCAACAATCTCAGGGACTTTTTCCTCCCATTCGATAGCCATGATATGAAAACCGTGCACCCCGGTACATTCTTTTAACCTCTGAATAGCTTCGACTGCAATAGTTATTCCTTCTTCGGCCTGCTTGTCTTTTGGGACACCCGACATACGTTTAATCAACTCGGCAGGAACGTCCATCCCTGGAACCGCCCGAGCCATATATTTTGCCATACCAACCGATCGCATAGGAGTAATTCCAGGCATGATAAAAACCTTCTCGTGCAATCCCCTTTCTACGACGCCCTTCATCCACAATTCAAACTTCTCGAGATTGTAGACGCATTGGGTCTGAATGAATTCAGCACCTGCGGCAATTTTTTTTGCAAGTCTTGGAACTCTAATGTGAAACGGATCGGCAAACGGGTTGGCAGCAGCACCAACAAACAGCCTGGGTGGTACTTTGATCTCATCCCCGCCAAGAAATTTTCCTTCATCCCGCATATATCTGACAGTCTGGAGAAGCTGCATGGAATCCAGATCAAACACATTCTGCGCACTGGGGTGATCACCAAAACTTTGATGATCACCTGACAGACAGAGCATACTATTGATACCAAATGAAGCCGCCCCCAGAATATCGCTTTGCAGGGCGATGCGGTTTCTGTCTCTGACCACCATCTGTAAAACAGGCTCGAGTCCCTCGTGCTTCAGATGGATGCAGGCTGCAAGACTGCAGAGTCTGGTGACAGAGGTCTGGTTATCAGTGATATTAATGCAATCGACATGATTTTTAATAAGATGGCCTTTTTTGATAATCCCGGAAGGGTCACTTGATCGAGGTGGTCCACATTCGCTGGAAACAGCCATATGACCATTCTTCAATACCTTTTCGAGTCTGCTGTTTGTTTTAATTTCCACGATTAAAAGTCCTCCAGCTTAAATGATCGAGGTCCGCCTGCGCGATCTTTTGACCAATCTTTAATAGGGACTAATTTCTCATAATCATCCATTTTTCCTAGAGCTTGCAGGCGATCAACAACCAATTGCCAGGCACAGTCGATATCTTTGGAAATTTCACATTTGCCATTGGACGAACCACCACAAGGGCCATTAAACAGACGCTTACAACAGCGACTAACCGGACAAACTCCCCCGGTCACACCCAGAACGCAGTCTCCGCACGCCTGGCATTTTTCGGTAAAAAACCCATCCTGTTTAACATCTCCCAAAAATGTCGTATTTAAGCCTGGATAAACAGGAGTCTTCATGTATTTTTCAGCAACAAACTGGACACCGATACCGCAGGCGAGACTGAGAACAGCCTCTGATTGATCCAGTAATGCTTTGGCAGATTCAAAAAACGGGTGTTCACATTGCCTTTCTATTCCACCGTTTTTTATGTCAATCTCAAGTCCTTCCTGGGTCGCCCGCATGCGAAGAAGCGAAGCCATTATTTCTGCCTCTTTATTGCCGCCCTGATGACAGACAGCAACACAGGTGTTGCAGCCAAAGACGGTCAATTGCTTGTGACCTTTAACCATCTCCCATATTTCATCAAATGGTTTTTGCTCTCCTATTATCATAGCTTCTCCACTCCTCTATCAGTAAACGGTAGTTCCGCCAAAAAATGTGTCAGGCAACCTGTTTTTCAATTTCCGAGGCTTCTTTTTTTTTCTGAAGTGCAAACCATATAGGTGATGGCCCCATTGCATTAATTTTTTGCGTGAATTGTGTACAAATCTCCGCCCATCTAGGTCCCTGGGCCGCCGAGAGATTATAAAACTGAACCCTATCGGGGTTTATCCCAAGCATGAGTAACATCTTCTTGACCTTTTTGACTCTTTTCACTGCGTTGAAATTTCCTTCCAGGAAATGACATTGTCCCTCGAGTCAGCCAGCAGCAAAGACACCGTCGACACCTCTTTCAAAGGCACGAAGAAGATAAATCTGATCAAGTTTTCCTGTACAGGGTAGTCGCACCACCTTCACATTGGATGGGTACGACAACCGCATTACCCCGGCGAGATCTGCGGCTGCAAAGGCGCAGTAATGACAGGCAAAGGCGATAATATTTGCCTTCCAGTCTGCGGGAACCTCCCGTACTTTTTCCGGACTTTTCGGTTGTTCAATTTTTTCTGCGTCAATCGCCATTATTCTTTCCCTCTTTTGACTTGACATCTTCTATGATTGCATTCACCGAATTCCGACCGCACTCTCTCAATCAAAGAGTGTGTCAATATTCGTGGATCTCAGTAACCGAATCTATCATAGCTAAAAGTTGATCATCACGAAAATAATTAACCTGATACGCCTTGGCAGGACAAACTCCGGCGCAAATACCGCATCCCGTGCATTTCACCTCATTATGACTGACGCGACCGTCTTCATCAATAAACGGTGCACCAAACGGGCATTTTTTAACACAGGCCAGACACGACATACAGATATCCCGGTTATGCTTGGAAATCACTCCGGAAACAGTCAAACTGCTATGCGACAAGAGTGCCCCGGCGCGACCTGCCGCGGCCAGCGACTGGCTGATGGTTTCTTCCAGATTTTTTGGTGCATGGGCCAGACCAGCCAGAAAAAAGCCTTCACTCGGAAAATCAACGGGGCGAAGTTTGACATGGGCTTCTAAAAGGAAACCATCGATATTACAGGTGAGTTTAAATTTCTTGGCAAACTCGTCACCATCCGACTGTGGCCTCAACCCAGTAGAAAGAACGAGATAATCAGCATCTATAGCCATTTCCTTACCTAAAACCTTACCCACCAGAGTGACTTTAATCTTATCCGCCGCAACTTCTACCTGCGGCTTTGCATCGGGGGTATAAAGAAAGAAAAGGACACCAAGATCCCTTGCCCGGCGATAATAATCTTCTTTCAGGCCATACGCTCGCATATCGCGATAGATGACCACCACTTGCGCGTCGGGTGCCTTTTCCTTGATGGCAATGCTGTTTTTTAACGCATCCTGGCAGCAGATGCGGGAGCAATAATTGTTCGGATCCTCCCGAGAGCCGACACACTGGATCATTACGTAGCATTTGCCATTCTCAGGACCTTTATCGGCAAGTAAGTTTTCCAGTTCACGCTGGGTAATGATCTTGTCAGATTGAGCGTAATCGTATTCGACCGGACGGTACTCCTCACCACCGGAAGCAATGAGAAGCGCGCCATGGCCAACAGTATCCTTATTGGCAAGGGTTGTTACAAAATTGCCGACATACCCATCGACTCTTTCAACAGTACTGCCTAGATGTACTTTAATAGCCGGATTGCTTTCCACCTTCTGCATCACATCTGCCAGGAAGGTCTGCACATCGTCTCCTTCCAGATTGGTCCGGACATTTTTCAGTAATCCACCAAGAGTATCTGCTCTTTCAACCAGATGCACTCCATATCCCTGATCAACCAGCGACAGGGAAGCAGTCATGCCGGCGATACCTCCACCCACAACCAGAGCTGTATGGTTGACGCCAACAGATGCACAGGATACCGGCACCAGGCGCTTGGTTTTAGCAATGTTCATATTGACGATTTCAATCGCCTTATGCGTAGCATTCTCATTGTCATGCATATGGCACCAGGAACATTGTTCCCGTATATCTGCCAGCTCAAAAAGAAACTTATTCAAGCCTACTTCCCGAATAGTATCCTGAAAAAGAGGGGCATGGGTTCGTGGAGTGCAGGAGGCCACCACTACTCTATTTAAGCCTTTTTCCTTAATCAGATCCCTTATTTTCTGCTGTCCGTCGGGGGCACAGGCATAAATTATAGTCTCGGAATGCGTAACGCCGGGTTCTTTTGCCGCCATTTCAGCAACTTTTTTAACATCAACAGTCCCGGCAATATTAGTTCCGCAATGGCAGACG
>JBBRDD010000230.1:0-7360 GCA_038204235.1 Desulfobulbales bacterium | reverse complement strand
GAAAACAGCAAGCAGCCAGATTATTCTCGCAATGCCGAGCTCACTCAACCGGATATCCCTTGAGAGGATCGCCACCCCGAGGGTGAAAAACGTCAACCCATAGAGTAAATAGAGTACGAAATTCCAAACCATTTAAATACCTGACTTATTGTTCGACGCGAGACCAGTCTACGTGCTCACCTCTTTTCTTCCCTTCCTTTTCATACAGCAGGTTATGTAAGATACTGCTCAGTAATAGGATTCTACACCAGACAATATTATGCAACCTTACCCGACGTAATTTCCACGTAAATACCATTTTTTATCAGCAGGCGAGGTAGGTCGTCAATTGTAAAACCAAACCTTTGAGGCCATCTCACTACAGAGATAAGATGGCAATGTTAAAAGTAGTGTAAACAGCAGGTACTGATATTCTTCCTGACCATCTCTTTCGTGGAAATTTGACAAACTCAGCAACCTGCTGTGAGTGGACACCCCCTGGGATCCGGATCACTAACGCTTCAAACGAGGAGCAGAACAAAAGCAGGAGGCGCCAACAGATATTGTTTAACCGACGTATAACCTCGCGGCTGATAATTAACAGGTGCATGGTCTAAATAACACGTGACATCGTGTTCGCAAAACCATATGTTTTGTTTATCAAAAATGGCGATACATATATATTGCGAGCAATTTAAGCAAGAGCAAAGTCATACAGCCTGATTGACGTAACGACATCGCACATCAAGCAATTACGATTACAAGAAAAGTGGCTGCTGCAGAGGATTTTACAGAGGACAGGAAGGTCAGCTCAGAGACTCTACATCTGCTATCCATTCCTGGCACGAAAGCATCAATCTGGCAAGGTTTGGCACAATAAATACTTTCGTATCAGGAGCGCCGATGCTATCCATACACAACTTTACCCTACTCCTGCTACTGATGATTTTGCCTGGTGTGATATGGGCAGAAGACTACAAACTGCCGGACGAAAACTTGTTGCATTTTGTTGCTACAGCAGTGGCAAACAATCCGGAATTGAAGTCATTGGAGTCTCGCTGGCAGATGTTTGCAAATAAGGCCAAACAGGCCGCAGCACTGGACGATCCGATGGTTATGGTCAAGCTCCAGAATATGCTTGTTCGTGAACCATTAGTTTTCGATAAAGATCCTCAGTCCGCCAAGGTAATCGGCATCTCTCAGCAAATTCCATTTTGGGGTAAGCGGGCCATCAAACAGGAAGTTGCCAACTTCGAAGCTGAATCCTATAAATGGTCCGTTGAAGAGCGCAAGCTGGAACTGACCCGCATGGTCAAGGAGACCTTCTACCAGCTCTGGGCCGTTGATAAGTTTTTGGCAATTGTCGAGAAAAACCTGTTGATTCTCGCTGACTTTGTGACCATTGCCGAGTCGAAGTACTCCGTAGGTCGAGGAGTGCAGCAGGATATCTACAAGGCAGGCCTGGAGCAATCCAAGATGCTGGATTTACAGATTACTCTCAAGCAACAGCGAAAAAGCCTGGAAGCCAATCTCAATTATCTCCTCTATCGCCCGGGAAATACACCGGTAGGCCACATCGCGGATTTCACCTTGCCGCGACTCTCACTCTCCGCTGAACAACTGAACAAGATCGCATTTCAGCAGCGGCCCCAGATAAAAAGTCTTATAAGTCTGACAAACAAGGGACAAGCATTACATCGTTTGGCACAGAAGGAATACTATCCCGACTTTAATCTCTTCTTTGAATATATGTTCAAGGATAGTATTGCGACCAATATGGTTACGGACCCCGGCTATGACATGTTCACCGTCGGTGTGACAGTCAACCTGCCGCTTCAGCAGGAACGCCGGCAGGCTATGGTGGCCGAATCAACATCCGAGACAGGCATGGCAGCGGCAGAGTTGAATGCTTTGAAGAACAGTATCTCCTATACCATCAATGACACCATTGCCCAGTTGGATCGCCGCCGGAAGCTGGTTGAACTCTACAAGGGAGGTATCATTCCCCAGGCCGAGCAGTCCCTGGAATCGGCAGTCATTGGTTACCGAGTAAGCAATGTAGATTTTCTGACCCTCCTCGACAGCAGAATAACCCTGTTTACCTACGAGCGGGAGATGTACGATTCCCTGGCTGAATATATGGTGAAGCTGGCACTACTTGAAGCTGCTGTTGGAATTGATCTGGTAAGCGATACCAGTGATGGAACAATACCGCAGCTACCTCTTGTGCAGGAACAGACGCCAAAACAAGCACCATCACCTGTTACTCCTGCATCCGAACATTCACAGCAACGTTAAAGTTGCGATACCGAGGTATGACCATGGCTCTGTACAAGACAGTCGCAATCCCGCTGGTGGTAATCATTCTGGCTTTTGCAGCGGGAGGTGGCTGGTTCCTCTGGCAGAGGCAGCATACCGGTAATACATCCGGGCAAAAGACGACCCAGATCAAACAGCTCTATACCTGCTCCATGCATCCCTTCATCATTAAGGATAAGCCAGGCACCTGCCCGATCTGCGGGATGGAACTGATTAAGAAGATTGATAATGCACCTGCTGATGATGCTGAACAGACTCCGGAGCAGAAACAGGTGGGCCAGATGCTCGGAAATGTCTCCATGTCTGCGAACCAGCGAATTATGGCAAATGTTTCCACGATCGAGGCCACCAAACAGACACTCGACAAGGAGATAAGCGCTGTCGGTATTGTGCAATTCGACCAGTCACGGCAGGCCAGGGTAACCGCCTGGATCGCCGGTCGAATTGATAAACTGAACGTTGATACGGTTGGGGCGCAGGTCAGCAAGGACAAACCCGTGGCAGAAATTTTCTCGCCTGACCTGCTGGAGACGCAAGAAGAATACCTGCTGGCTGTCAAGAGCCGTGCCCTGTTGAAAAAGTCGTCAGTTCCATCAATTTCCCGAAATGGTGACGGGCTGGTCGCTTCGGCCAAAGAGCGCCTGATGCTGTATGGAGTTAAGGAGAGCCAGATCTCTGCGCTGGAAAAAGCTGGAAAACCTAACATCCGCCTGCCAATCTACACTCCTCTGTCCGGTATAGTCATCGAAAAATTGGTTCAGCAGGGACAGTACGTTAATACAGGTGAGATACTCTTCAATATCGCCGATCTTTCGAAAGTCTGGGTGGAAATTGACGTCTTCGAAAATGAAGTCCCCTATGTACGAGTTGGACAGCAGGTGGAAATAAGGTCCACGATAGAACACGGTGCCGTATCCAACGGCAGGATCAGTTTCGTATATCCTTTTCATGACCCCAAAACCCATACGGTCAAAGCACGGGTGGAGATGTCCAACCCTGGCTATATGCTGAAACCGGATATGTTCGTCAACGCCATAATCAGAGTGCCGCTGGTGAGGGGAATCGTCATACCGGTTACGGCTCTCATCGACACTGGCAACCGGCAATTGGTCTGGGTTGAGGCGTCACCAGGAATGTTTGCACCGCGAGATGTTAAGGCGGGCGAGCGTGTTGACGATAAGGTCCAGATTCTGTCCGGCATAAAGGCAGGCGACAAGGTGGCGGTTTCAGGTGCCTACCTGATTGACTCAGAATCACAGTTGCAAGGTGGTGGCGGTCATGAAGGTCACGGCGCCCCACCGGCACAGCTGCAATTGGAGGATAACGAGGACTTGAGGATAGAAGACATGAAGATGTGATGACGCCCAAATTCCTTGGCTCAGCGAGGGTTTTCCTTTCGGGAAATCGTTTTCTGGCTGATGCGCTCAGGCAATACTTGGTAATTTATTGACCATCTCCTACAGGAATTGCGGCAATGATTGAAAAGATAATCGATTACTCCACTCGTAACCGGGGCTTGGTCCTGATGGTCTTTGGTTTGATCATCGTCTGGGGTCTTTGGGCGGTCTACAAGACACCGGTGGATGCCATTCCCGACCTCTCCGACAACCAGGTGATTGTCTTTACCGATTATCCCGGTCGTTCACCGCAGGTGGTTGAGGATCAGGTCACTTATCCGTTGGCGGTCAATCTTCAGGGACTACCGCAGGTGCGTGCCGTAAGGGCCTCCTCAGCCTTTGGCTTCTCCATGATTTACGTCATCTTCGAGGATAAGGCTGACATATACTGGGCCAGAACCCGCGTCCTTGAGAGACTGAACTATGCAGCTTCACTGCTTCCACCTGGCGTGGTTCCCACTCTTGGTCCGGACGGCACCGGCGTGGGACATGTCTTCTGGTATACTATAGAGGGTAAGGGGTACGACCTGGAGCAACTGCGTACTCTCCAGGACTGGTTTGTGCGATACCAGCTGAATACAGTTCAGGGAGTGGCTGAAGTTGCATCCATCGGCGGCTTTGTCCGCGAGTACCAGATCGATTTGGACCCGACGAAGCTTTTTTCCTACAGAATCGCTTTGGGACAGGTAATAGAGGCGGTGAAGACCGCCAACAAAGACGTGGGGGGCCGTCTTATCGAGCAGGCTGACGCCGAATACCTGATCCGTGGACGCGGTTATGTGAAAACCAAGGAAGACCTGGAGAATATCGTTGTCGGCACTGATATGCGCGGAACCCCGATCTACGTTAAAAATCTCGGCACAGTCCAGATGGGGGGAGCGATTCGGCGGGGCTTGATCGAGATGAACGGTGAGGGTGAGGCGGTAGGCGGCATCGTGGTTATGCGCTACGGTGAGAATGCCAAGGATGTCATTGGCCGGGTCAAAGAAAAGATTAAGGAATTAGAGAAAGGGCTGCCACCGGGAGTGAAAATAATGGTCTCCTATGATCGTTCTGATCTTATCGACCGGGCAATTAATACCTTGAAACGGAACCTGCTGGAAGAATCCTTCGTTGTCTCGCTGGTGATTCTGATCTTCCTCCTGCATTTCCAAAGCGCCCTGGTTATCGTGTTAACCTTGCCGATCTCGGTGCTGATTGCCTTCATCACTATGAAGCTGATGGGCGTTACCTCCAATATTATGTCCCTGGGAGGGATAGCCATAGCCATCGGAGTACTTGTCGACGCTGGCGTTATCATGGTTGAAAATTGCTACCGTCACCTGTCTGAAATACCACCTGAAGAACGTGCTGACAGACGTCTGGAGGTCGTAAGCGCCTCCGCCAAGCAGGTAGGTCGGCCCATTTTTTTTTCCCTGGCCATCATCGTACTTTCCTTTGTGCCGGTTTTCCTGCTGGAGGGACAGGAAGGCAAGCTCTTCCATCCTCTTGCCTTCACTAAAACATTCTCGATGATGGGCTCCGCAATTATTGCCATCACTCTGGTGCCGGTACTGATGTACTTCTTTATGCGGGGCAAGATGCCCTCAGAGAGCGCAAACCCGGTTTCGACTTTCTTCATAAGATTGTATTCCCCGGTTATCCGCTGGGTGCTGGTTTGGAAAAAAACCACCATTGCCCTCAATCTGGTGGCGCTGGCAATTGCCATCCCGATGTTTATAAACCTGGGCAGCGAGTTTATGCCGCCGCTGGATGAAGGTTCGCTGCTGTACATGCCGGTGACCCTTCCCAATGTCTCTATTACCGAGGCAAAACGTATCATTCAGGTACAGGATGCAATCATCAAGAGCGTACCCGAGGTTGAGCATGTTCTAGGCAAGGTCGGCCGGGCTGAGACGTCCACCGATCCGGCACCGGTTTCCATGTTCGAGTCCATTATTATCCTCAAGCATAAGGACCAATGGCGTCCAGGATTGCAAAAGGCCGACATCGTGGCCGAATTGGACTCCAAACTGCAACAGATCGGGGTCCGAAACGGCTGGACTCAACCGATAATCAACCGCATCAACATGCTCTCAACCGGGGTACGTACCGACCTGGGAGTCAAAATATTTGGTAATGACCTGAATGTGCTGAAGGACCTTGCGATTCAGGCCGAAGCAATTCTCAAACCGATTGACGGCGCAGTTGATGTGGTGGCTGAACGGGTAACCGGTGGTAACTACATCGACATTGACATCGACCGGGAAGCAGCTGCACGCTACGGCGTCAGCGTCGGTGATATTCAGGATGCCATTGAAATCGCCCTTGGTGGTGGGATGTTGTCCACAACAGTTGAAGGCAGAAACCGGTTCCCCATCCGTATTCGCTATCTGCGGGACTACCGTGACAATATTCCGGCCATCCGCCGCATCCTGGTCAGCGGCATGAGTGGCATCCAGGTGCCGCTCTCTCTGGTGACCAGGTTGAAAATCTCAACAGGTGCCCCTGAGATTAACAGCGAAGGAGGACTCCTGCGATCGCTTGTCTTTCTGAACGTCCGTGGTCGCGACATGGGTAGTTTTGTTACTGAGGCAAAACAGATACTGGAAAAACGACTCAAACTTCCTCCCGGCTATTATGTTGCCTGGTCTGGCCAGTGGGAAAACCAGATCCGTGCCAAGGCTCGCCTGCAGATACTGATTCCATTGGGCATGGTGATAATCTTCATCCTGCTTTACTTCACCTTCCACTCTGCACTGGAGGCCAGCATGGTTATGCTGTCGGTGCCCTTTGCCCTGGTGGGTGGAGTCTATCTGGTCTCGGCTTTAGGATACAACCTTTCGGTGGCTGTTTGGGTCGGCTTTATTGCCCTGTACGGCATTGCCGTGGAGACCGGAGTGGTAATGGTCATATACCTGCACGAGGCCTTGGACAAGAAATTGATCAATGGCCCCTGTACAGAGCAGGATATTTACGATGCCACGTTCGAAGGTGCCGTTTTGCGCTTGCGGCCAAAGTTGATGACCGTGGCTGTAGCTCTGCTTGGCTTGATTCCGATTATGTGGTCAACGGGCACCGGTGCCGATGTTATGAAACCAATTGCCGCTCCGATGATCGGTGGAATGATATCCTCAGCGGTTCATGTACTCATAATGACACCAGTAATATTCATCCTGTTGAAGCAGCGAGATCTGAAAAAAGGCAGGTTGCATTATTCCGGCATGAAACATTAAACCATCCAACCCCCGCAAGGCACGGGGATTCTTTATAACACCCCCTTGAGGGGACTAAGTACCTTCATGCAATTCTCTTTTAAAAAACAAGAAAAGAATTTCTAAGGTACTCATAATAGGAGTTTCCTATGACGCGTGATATATCAACCACCATTCCCGTTAAACTGTCTGGGGAAGAGAATTGAGACTGGTGAAAGCGGAAGTACCCTTATTGGGGTAATACTATGCCTTACCAGCTCTTTTGTGGAAATCATGAGAGATAAAATATTGAAGAATATCATATGAAAAAGCGAACAGTAGCACACAATCTTGAGGCGTTGCTAGAACATTGAGACCTTCAAGTTGGCAATATTAATTGAGGTAGTGACCAAAGCATGCCCGAATTGATTGGTTTTGAGATGCTATCGTCTATTTTTACTTTTCTGGACTGATTTAATTAACTTTCCAAAA